>DATDON010000093.1:0-3721 GCA_035293225.1 Candidatus Manganitrophaceae bacterium | reverse complement strand
TAACAATTACTCCCGGGGAGTGGAGATCTGCTTGGTTGACGCTAACCTCGGAAATCCGGATTGCGATCCGACCGCGCCTAACAGCGACATCGGCTACAAACGGGTCACAGTGAGCGTCAACTACTCCGGCCTTCCCGATTTGGCCTCTCCGGTCGCCTCCCTGGTAACAGTGGTCACAAACGTTCGGGAGTAGGAATGGGTAATGAAAAGGGCTTTACTTTAATTGAGATGATCCTAACGGTGGTTCTGATCGGGATTGTCTCAATTGCCCTGACCTCAGCGTTTGTTCCGACCATGACGGTGTCCGTCGACGTCGATAACCGCAAGGAGGCTTTTCAGCACGGCCGATTGGCGATAGAGAGGATGATGCGGGAGATCCGTGAAGCGCGAAGCTTCTCCGCAGGTTTTTCTGGGACGAGCGTCACCTTCACGAATGCGGCAAATGCGAGCGCGACATACAGCTGGTCGGGAGCGGCCCTCGCGCCTCTTCAGCGCAATGGGGTCGATCTGGCATGCTGTGTCCAGAGTCTGTTGTTTGATTACCTTAAGAAAGACGGCGCGGCGGCAGGGGGTCCCACTGAAATTTGGAGGGTACGGGCGAACCTGCAACTTCAGGTCGGCGCCCAGACCGTTGAACTAAGATCCGAGGCGCATCCACGTGGCGTTTTTTAGGGAAAGAGCATGGAAACCGTTTCGAATGAAAAGGGTTTGGCGCTTATCATCGCGGTCGTCATTCTTTTAATCTTCGCGATCATCTCTTCCCTTCTCGCCTCTCTGGTTTCCAATGACAGCGACATGGCCCTTTACCAATTTCGAGCTTCCGAAGCCACCTACATTGCTAATGGGGGAATGCAGTACGCCATGATGAATTACTATCCCCTTTATCCCGGCTCTTCCATTCCTCCTTATTCCCTGCGGGGGGGAACGCCACAAGTGAACATCGGCTCGGGCGGATTTACCGTCGACCCGCCCGGCGCGTTATCGGCGGCGATCAACAATGTTGTCACCACGATTCCGGCCGTCTGTTTTGACCGAGGCGCGGTCGTCAACTGCAATACGATCTTTCCTGCGACCGGCCGAATCTTAATCCAATCCGAACTGATCGACTACACCGGCGTCACGGCGATCAGCTTCACAGGAGCGACAAGGGGCGCAGGAGGGAGCGTTTCGGCCGCGCACGCGATTGATCAAGGCGTTTATCACGCGAAAGGGCTTACGGGCGCGATCGACAACGCCGTTACCGCCGTTCCGGTTGGAAGCACGGACGGCTTTATCGTTCCGGGAACCATCAAGATCGACCAAGAATATCTCTACTGCACGGGACCGGTTGCGCCGGGCCCGAGCTTCACAGGTTGTACGAGAGGCGCTCAAAATTCACAGCCGATGGCGCATAACACGCTGGCGAGCGCGGTTCAGGTGACGATGAGCGTCAACGCAACGGTCCAGACCGGGATTACAGGGGTTGCCCAACGGATCATCAAGGGGGAAGCGAGCATCTATCTGGATGTTTGGGCGGTCGGGAACAACGCCGGCGGTGGAACCCCGCCGGCGATCCTTCGTTGGAACGGGATCAATTGGGATAGCGTGAGTGTTCCGGCAAGTCGCAATTTAAAAGCGGTTTCTATGTTTGATACGAATAATGATGGCGCTGCGGACAGCGGCTGGGCGGTGGGAGATCGAAATGGAAACGACTTCGTCTTCATGAGATGGACCGGCTCCACATGGGTGGTTGTAAATGTGACGGATGCGGCCAATCGCGCGAATCTCACCGGAATTTCTTGCCTCTCTTCGACAGAATGCTGGGCGGTTGGAGATCGAAATGTGAATAACTTTACGTTCGCGCGGTGTACGGGAGGGCCCCCCTGCGCTTGGGCCGCCGTTCCTTTGACCGACGCGGCCAATCGTGAGAATCTGACTGGAATTTCATGCGCGTCGTCGACGAGTTGCTGGGCAGTGGGGGATCGAAACGGAAATAACTTTACGTTCGCGCGGTGTACGGGAGGCCCCCCCTGCGCCTGGACGGTTGTCACCTTAACCGACGCGGCGAATCGGGTTAATCTCAACGGGATTTCGTGTTTAACCGCGGTTGATTGTTGGGCATTCGGAGACACTGGCAGATTTCTCCATTGGGATGGCGCCGCTTGGGCCCTTGTTCCACCTGCGTTCTCTCCCACAGTCAATGTTTTAAACGGCGGGTTTATGTCGGCCCCCCAAAATTTTCTAAGGATAGGAGATTGGCAAGAGGTATATTGAGTTTTTGCGAAGGAGGAGAGCATGTGGATATTTCTATTAGGGGTGGTGGCGTTCATTTTCGGGGGGCTTTTAATCTTTTCTCCGGACGGTCTTTTAAAAATGAGCCAGGGGCTGATTCGGATGATCACCAAGGTCGACGAACAGGTCCTGAAATACCGCGTCGGGGTGGGGATCTGTTTGATCGGGGCGGGGGTTTTCCTCCTCTTCAGCTTTTATTTGTTGCGCTACCGGATCGGCCAATAATTTTTTGCCCCAACGTTAGAAAAATAGATTCATATTTCAATTTGGGTCAGGGGGATTGATGAAGACATCGGATATCCTGAAAGCGATCAATATCCCCCGGCATAAACTCTATTATCTCGAACAGAAGGGGTATGTCGCGCCGAAGAGAATACCGATGGGGGATTTAGAGGCGAGAGAATATTCCGCCGAAGACGTTTTGAAGATTAAACTGATTTGGAAATACCTCAGGAAAGGTTTCAAGCACAAGATCGCCTATCAAAAGGCGTTGGACGAGATGAATTCAGGGGTCGGAGGCGGGGGGACGGGGGTCCGATAAAGAGATGGGTTGGCGGCCGTTTAAAAAACCGTTTTGGGGGATCGATATCGGGGCGAGTTCGGTGAAGGTGATCCGTCTTTGCCGGACCCGCAAAGGGATGAAGCTCCTCGATATCGGAATGAAAGAGATCCCCCCGGGGGAAGATTTTCGCCAAGAGAATGTTTCGGCCGCGTTGGACGAATTGATTCCCGAGAAAAAGAGGCCGAAGGCGGTGGTCAATTTCTCCGGCGCCTCTCCCCTGATCCGTTACCTGACCCTTCCGGTGATGCCTAAAGACGAGTTGTCGGAGGCGGTGAAATGGGAGGCGAAAAAGCTGGTCTCCCTCCAGTTGGAAGAGATGGCGCTCGATTATATTATCGCGGGCGGGAAGCAAGAAAAGGAGATCAAACGATACGAGCTGATCCTGGTCGTCGCCGAGAGGGCCGTCGTCAGAGAGCAGTGGACGATGATGCGGAAGGCGGGGTTGGAAATTGCGGCGATTGACGTGAACCCCCTTTCTCTTTTGAACGCGGTGCGGCTCAACCATCCCGCGGACCTTGCCGGGAATTTGATCTACATCGACATCGGCGCGGCCAAGACCGAGATCGCTATTCTAAAAGACGGCGTCCTTCGGTTTACCCGCCGGATGGAGATGGGGGGAGATCAGATGACCCGCCGGATTCAGGGGGATCTGAGCCTTTCATACGATGACGCCGAAAAGTTAAAGCGCGACAAGGGGATGAAAGGGGAAGAAAATTTACAAGCGCTGCTGAAGAGCGAAGCGGATCGATTCATCGTAGAGGTTCAACGGTCGGTCGATTATTATCGCGCGCAGTTTCGAGAAGGGATTTTTAAGAAGATTATTCTGATGGGAGGGGGCGCGCTCCTCTCCGGATTTTCCGAATATTTTGCGACCTATTTTGATTCAAG
>DATDON010000092.1:0-2703 GCA_035293225.1 Candidatus Manganitrophaceae bacterium | reverse complement strand
GGCGCCGCGTTGAGCCCCTCCGCCATCAAGAAAATGAGCCGGGACCCGATCGTCTTCGCCTTGGCCAACCCGACCCCGGAAATTATGCCGGAAGAGGCGGAGGGATTGGCCCGGATCATGGCGACGGGCCGGTCCGATTATCCCAATCAGATCAACAACGTCCTCGCCTTCCCCGGAATTTTCCGGGGGGCGTTGGATGTCCGCGCCTCGGAGATCAACCCAGAGATGAACCTCGCCGCCGCCCGCGCCATCGCCTCGATCATCCACAAAGACGAGCTGTCGGAGGACTATATCATCCCCGGCGTCTTCAATCACAAGGTTGCGAAGGTTGTGGCGCAAGAGGTCGCGAAAGCGGCGACGGAGAGCGGCGTCGCCCGCCGCGAGAAAAAGAAGACATCGAACCATCTGGGTGTTTAAGGTTTTCTTTTTCCAGGCTGTAAAAGTCGGGCGGCCAGTTGCTGCGACGCCACTCCCACTCTTTGACACAGAACGCTAAGTCCTCCATTTCATAATTATGGTGACGTATCTTGAATAAAGATACAGCGCGGAGCTTGCCTCCGCGCGGAGATAAACTCCGCGCTGTGTATAAAAAATACGTTACCGAATTTACGAAAAGAAGCACTAAGTCTGTCGGTCAAAAGTGTTTTCACCCGGCATGTCGCGTCAAATAGTCTGCGATCTTGCTCTTCTCTTCCTCTGTGATCACCCGTTTCCCCATCGCCTCCATGTTCGAACGCATCCGCTCCACCACGGCGGGCCATTCAGAGGGGGCGCGCTGTTTGGGATCTGGGAGGGCGTGGCATTGGGCGCAGGTCTGTTGAAAGAGGACCGCCCCCGGCGAATCGGGCGCCGGAACGGCGCCGGGAGGAAGGGCCTTCATCGCATAGGTCTTCAAATACCGCAACAGGATTTCTTCTTCCTGGGGTGTGGGGACAGACACCCCCATCATCATCCCCCGCATCCCCGCCATCGTCCGCTCCCGCGCGAACATTCGTCCGGCCACACGCGGCCAATCCTCCGCCGTCTGCATTCTCGGGCTGGGGAGGTTGTGGCACTGGGGGCAGTAGGCGGCGAGGAGCCGCGCCCCCTCGCCGCCGGCGTCCGGCAGATCTCGCGGCGAAACGCCGGGCGGAAGGATCCCTCCCATCATCTCCCGCATCATCTTTCTCATTTCTCCCCGGTCCATCATCCCTCCCATCATCGGCAGCATACAGCCACTCATGACCCCTGTGACAAAGATCCCCGCCAAGCCGAGCCCGATCAGGCCGATCGCCACCCAGAACGATTTTTCTCCACGCATGATACTCTCTCCCTAACCGGCATAGATGGGACCAAAGACGTTATTCGTTGATCGCTATGCGTTTAACGTAAAAACCTTCTCCGACGGACCCCGCCAACCCGACGGTCCGAACCTACCGCTTGGCAAAGACCGCTTGGACGATCCAGAGCGATTTTCGGACCTCGCCGGCAAAGGTCTGAGAGAGGGCCTCCTGACCGGGGACCGCCGTCAGATCGGCCCCCATCTTCAACGGGTCCTTGAAGCTCTTCCCCACGAACTGCTTCAGAAACGCCTCTTCCGCGAACCGCTTGTCCTCTTCAGACTTGAGGACCTTGATTCCGGTGATCCGCCCCCGGGTATCGATTGCGACCGCGACCGACATCGGCTGCTTGCTCCCTTCCACGCGGATAAACTGGGCCACCCCGTAGCGCTTGCCGCCGGCCATGGCAAAATAAAAGGTCGGGACCCGGTCGTCTTCCGTCAAGACCTCTTTGGTATTCTCCCGGACAAGGGCGACCTGCGATTCGTTGAGGCCCCCCTCCACGGCGGCGAAGGCCTCGGCGCCGGTGAAGATCTCTTTGAGCGGCTTTTCCGGAACGGGGACCTTTCCCGCCTCCGCCAGCCAGTCTCCCGGCTTCTCCGGAGCGCTGCGGGGATCGCCCGGATTGGATCTCGCCTGGATCTCATCCAGATTGGAGACGCCGTCTCCGTCCGAATCCTTCTTTTCGATCTTTGGAAACGCCTGAAAATTCGCGCCGGCTCTCAAGAACGTCTTGCCGTAGTCGTTGCTGGCCGACCCGCCCCCCTTCTCGTGGCAGAGGGAACAGGTTGTTTTGTACCCGTACTTCGCTTCAAAAAGCCGCCGCGAGGAGGGGAGGGCCATTGCCTGCGTCGCCCACACGGCCAGGATCAGACCGGCCAACAGTAGGGGGAGGCCCCCGCGCCTCCCCTTATTATCCGCCTGGCAGGGCAGGCGCGGGGGTCTGCCCCTACAGAGATCGTCCCGACATCGGTCATGGAACCTGTTCACCGAATACCTCCTGTTTTATCAGCAACACCTTCCGGACCCCGTTGGCGACCGCCTGGGAGGCCTTCTCCGCCCCCGCAACCGGAGTGATGTCTGCCCCGATCTTCAACGGATCCTTCGCGCTCTTTCCGTTGAATTGATCGAGAAAGGCCGGCTGGCCGATCTTCTTATCCTCACGGCTGGAAAAGATCGTCACATGCCGCACCTTTCCCTGCGGATCGACGGCCACCCCCATCTCGATCGGGCCATTCTCGCCGGCTTGATCGGCGAAGAGAACGAACCCAATCTTCTCGCCGGCCTTGGCGAAGGCGGGGTAGAAGGTCGGCGCCCGGCTCTCCGCCTCGACCCGCTCGCCGAGCGCCTGCTCGATCCGGCCGATCTGTTCGGCGGAGAGGCC
>DATDON010000091.1:0-6771 GCA_035293225.1 Candidatus Manganitrophaceae bacterium | reverse complement strand
GGGCCGATTCTCAAGCATCTTCTTGACTCTTTCAACCATCTCGAGCGGATCGAACGGTTTGAGAAGGTAGGCGTCCGCGCCCGAAGCGATCGCCCCTTGCCGGGCCTCGCAGTCGGATTTTGCCGTGATAAGAATAATCGGAACGCGCCGCGTCGCTTCTTCTTGTTTGAGCCTGCGGCACAGTTCAATCCCGTTCATCTTCGGAAGCATCATGTCGAGCAGAACGATGCCGGCCTTTCCTTCCATCGCCTTTTCAAGACCGGTCTCTCCATCGGAGGCGGTTTCGACCGTATACCCTTCACCTTGAAAAACCAGTCTCAATATCTCCAGGGTGTCCGGATTGTCGTCTATAATAAGGATATTTTTTTTCATGGGGGCGACGCTTGTCATCCGCGGGTCCGTTTTGAATGGTTCATCGGTTATTCTAAAGGAATTGTGGATCAGGATGCAACAGCGGCCGCTCGATTTTGTTGATAAAATCGATCGGATATGTTAAATAAGAAGGCGCATCGGGCGCGTGGCGGAAACGGTAGACGCAGCAGTCTCAAAAACTGCCGAGGGAAGCCTCATGCCGGTTCGATTCCGGCCGCGCCCACCACCTCTTTTCTTTTACGATCGTCATGATCAACCGGCTCTCATCCGCCTGTGTGGGTCCTCTTCCCGCTTTCTGTCCCTTTAGGATCATGGTTTTCGTCCCACCTCAAACCATTTCCCGGAGGTCATGGAGCTGAGCGTTGGAGACTTTTGATCAATGACTCCCGGGAAATGGTTTGAGGCAGAACGAAAACCATCGGAACCGATTCGGGAGGCCCTCTCGGCGGGGGAAGAGCGATTTGAGGCGTGGAGAAAGCGCGTCGGCCTCTTTTTAGGACCGCTCTCGGCCGGGGTGATTTATCTGATCCCCTTCCCGGCCCTTTCCCGTCCGGGACATTTGTTGGCCTCCATTCTCGGTTGGGTGGTCGTCTATTGGATCACCGAGCCGATCCCGATCCCGGCGACCGCCCTGTTGGGGCCCGCCCTCTGCGCGGTCGCGGGCCTGGCGACTCCCAAAGAGATATTCGCCCCCTTCGCCCATCCGATTATCTTTTTATTCATCGGCGGGTTTTTCATCGCCCAAGCGATGCAGATCCACCGGCTCGACCGCCGTTTCGCTCTCTGGATCCTCTCCGCCCCTTTCATCGGCGAGAGCCCGGCCCGGCTCCTCTTCGCCTTCGGGGCGGCGACCGCTTTCATCTCGATGTGGCTTTCCAACACCGCCACCGCGGCGATGATGCTTCCGATCGGCTTGGGAATCCTGGAAACCCTTCAAGGGCTCTCTCACGGCCGGATGGCCGAATACCGGACCGGTTTCATGTTGATGATCGCCTACGCCGCGTCGGTGGGGGGAGTCGGAACGATTATCGGGACGCCGCCGAACCTCATCGGCGTCGGGTTGATTGAGCAGCAAACCGGGGTCAAGATCACCTTTCTGAAATGGATGGCCCTCGGCGCGCCGACGCTTGCGGTCATGTATGTCTCCCTCTATCTCCTTCTGCGGATTTTGCATCGGACCGAGATCCGAAAAATTTCCGGAATCGCCGCGGCGATCCGGTCCGGCCAAGAGGCGATCGGAGGGTGGACCCGCGGCCAAATCAACACCGCCGTCGCCTTTCTGACGGCCGTTTTCTTATGGACTTTTCCGGGAATCCTCGCCCTGGCGCAGGGGGTGGAGGGCCCGCTTTTCAAGTGGTATGACGCCCACATGCCGGAAGGGGTGTCGGCCCTGATCGCCTCCTCCCTCCTTTTCATTCTGCCGGTGAATTTACGGAAAGGGGAGTGGACTTTTCAGTGGAGGGATGCCGCCCGGATAGACTGGGGGACGATCCTCCTTTTCGGCGGCGGGCTCGCGTTGGGAGATCTGATGTTTAAGACCGGTCTCTCGGAGGCGATCGGGAAGGGGGCGGTCGGGCTCTTTCCCGTCGAAACGGTCTGGGGTGTCACCGCCGTCGCGATCCTTGTCGGCATCGTGATGAGCGAGTTGACCTCGAATACCGCTTCGGCGAGCATGGCGGTCCCGGTGATGATCGCGATCGCCCAATCGGCGGGGGTCAGCCCGCTCCCTCCCGCGCTGGGGGCCTGTCTCGGGGCGAGTTTCGGATTCATGCTGCCGGTTTCCACCCCTCCCAACGCCATTGTCTACGGCTCCGGCTTGGTCCCGATTACGAGGATGCTCCGCGCCGGGATTGTTTTCGACACATTGGGATTTTTCATCATCTGGGGGGCGTTGAGGATCCTCTGCCCGGCGCTCGGCCTGGAATAAGGGGGCGCGTTTTAATGAGGGCCGATTCCTAAAAAGAGAGCGGTCGCCTTTACTGAATAATTTTCAGCGCGATCTGGGAGGCGTTCTGAACGGAAATGAATCCCGCCAATGTCTTGGCGATTTTGTGAAAGGCCTCGGCTTGGGGCGACGCCGGATCGGAGACGACGATCGGCATGCCGGTGTCTCCCCCTATCCGGATCGCCGGATCGATCGGGACCTCGCCCAAAAACGCGACGCCGAGCTTCTCCGCGGCCAATTTCCCGCCGCCGCGGCTGAAAATCTCGGTCTTCTCATGGCAGTGAGGACACTCGAAGTAGCTCATATTTTCCACGATCCCCAACACCGGCACATGGACCTTTTTAAACATCTGTAATCCCTTTTTGGAGTCGAGGAGGGCGACGTCTTGCGGCGTGGTGACGATCACCGCGCCGGTCAACGGGACCAATTGAGAGATCGAGAGCTGAGCGTCTCCGGTTCCGGGAGGAAGATCGACCAGAAGGTAATCGAGATCGCCCCAGATCACATCGCGCAGGAACTGCATGATGGCGCCGTGGACCATCGGCCCCCGCCAGATCATCGGCGTGTCGTCCGAGACGAAAAAGGCCATCGACATGATCTTCACCCCGTGACTTTCGGCGGGGCGGAGCTTTTCCCCTTCCGGGGCGGGCGGCGTCTTAATTCCCATCATCAAGGGGATATTCGGACCGTAAATATCGGCGTCCATCAACCCGACGCGGGCGCCGGTTTGGGCCAGCGCCACCGCCAAATTGACGGCGACGGTCGACTTGCCGACCCCCCCTTTTCCGCTGCTGATGGCGATGGTGTTTTTGACGCCGGGGATATAGTTTTCTTTGACCTGACTCTTTCCGGAGGTGACGTTCGCCGTATAATCGATCTGAATTCGGCCGATATCCGGGAGGTTCTCCCTCAACGCCTTCTCGGAGCGTCGGGTGATTTCATCTTTTAAGGGACACGCCGGGGTGGTGAGAACGACGGTGAAAGAGACGTCGCTCCCGCTGATCCGGACGTCCTTCACCATATTCAGCGTGACGATATCTTTAAAGAGTTCCGGCTCAATCACCTGACTGAGCGCTTTCATGACCAATGCTTCGCTTACGTTCGCCATCTTTTCCTCCTCGGCCGGCGCGTAAAAACGCCTTTTAAGGCAGTATAACACAGTCGGGAGAAGGTTTGTAAAGTGGAACGTCTATCGAGCCCTAATCGGAAGGCTCAATAATCGATTCGATCAGGTTTTTGTTGAGCGACACGAATGGGACCTCGGCGCCCCCTCCCTCCACCCGAACGTCCGTGAGGTTGATGAAAAGCCGCTCTTCCTCATTGAGGACGTCGGACACCCGCTTTCTCATTTGCGGAATCAACAAATAGCCTTCATAGCTTGAGCGAACGGTTTTGACTTGAATTTTTACGCGCTTTCCTTCAGGCATGGATCCTCCTCGCGCTGACGTTTTGGACGCCGATTACCGTCTTTGGTGCCTCATCTTTTTCCGTAATTTCTTATGTTTATGTTTCCGCATTTTCTTTCTTCTTTTCTTGATCACACGCGACATGCTTTCTCCTTCCGCTAAAAATAGACCGATAAAAGCCCGGCCTTGCGCAAAACGCGCCGATCCGGTCAGGCGGCTCGCCCGAGGCCAACCCACTTTACTTTATTGGATGTTTCCTTGCAAGGGAATCCGTTCCCGTTTTTCTCTGACGATGAGGGTCGGACACTCTCCATATTCAATGACTTTTAACGGGACGCTTCCCAAAAAGAACTTTTTGACGGCGGAACTTCCGCTGGCGCCCATGACGACGATGTCATGGTCTTTCGCCTCCTCGATGATCTCCTCGGAAGGACGGCCGATCCGGACTTTCCGTTCCGCCCGGATCTGCAACTGCGCCAAGATCATTTCGGCCCGTTTCACCCTTCTCTCCGCCTGAGGGCGTTTTGATTCTTCTTCCGCCACAGACAGGATCGTCACCTTCGCCCCCAGCGCCCGGGCCATCTCCGCCCCCGAAATTTCCGCTTTCTCCGCGAGCCGTGATCCGTCGGTGCAAAGAAGGAAGTTGTCCTCCTCCCGGATGTTTTTGGCGATCAAGACGCTGCAGGTCGCCAGATCGGCCACGCGAAGCGCGGTGCTTCCGACGAAGTACCCGGCGATCCCTTGATGGCCGCGGGAGCCGAGGATAATCAGGTCGTAATCCCCTCCCTGCGCTTCTTCCAGAATCTCTTCAACCGGATTTCCTTCCCGCAGCCGCAGACGGACATTTTCTCCGCGAGGCCCCAAGAAGTGGAGCTCCGTCGCCCCCTCCACCCCTTGCCGAAAGGATGGGGCGACCTTTCCTTCCTCCGGGGGCGCCGGCCGGGTCAGGCCGGCCTCGGTCAAAATATTCCGGGCCCGGATGAGGTATTCCACCCCTGGCAGATCGAGGTTCCACTCTCCCAGTTTTTTCCGGGCCGTCGTCAGCTGAACCCGTTCCGTCGAAGAAATCGGCGGACGAACGTGGAGCACGCTGACATCGGCGTTCATTTCTTTCGCCAGCTTTCCGCCGAAGCGGACGGCCGCTTCCGCGAACTCTTCCCCATCCGTGCACATTAAAAACTTCATCTTCAAACATCCGATAGCCCGAGCGCTCTCCAATACCCCGCGGCGGTCAAAATGATCAATACGAAAGAGACGAGGACCAGCTTCCAACCCGCCTTTAAAAAATCAGATCTCCGCACGTAGCCGCTGCCGTATATGATGTTGCAGGCGGGCGAGGCGACGGAAGTCAAATAGACAAAGGAGGAAGAGATCACCGTTATAAAGCCGGCCTCTAAAATCGAAGTATGGGAAAGGCTCGCGATATTCAATGTAATCGGGCCGAGAATGCCGACGGTCGCGCCGCTCCCCATGAAAGAGGCGAGCAAAAGGGTCATCAGGCTGATTGCCGCCAATAGAGGAAGCCCCCGATGAATTCCGAGCGGCTCCATCCATTTCAGAAAGGAGAGGGCGATCCATTCGGCCACCCCGGTTTGTTTCATGGCGATCCCCAGCGAAATCGCTCCGCCGTATATTAAAATAATGCCCCAGTTGACGTTATTGTTCAAATCCTCCCAACGAACCACCCCCGCTACAAAAAAGAGAAGGACGCCGATCAGCGCGGTGATCCCCAGGCCGATCCGGTCGGAAATGGTCATCCACATCAAGACGGTGAAGAGAAATATCCCGACCACCGTCCAATCTTGCCGGGTCATTCCCCCCCCCTCCGCGACCTGCGCCCTCAAGGCGGCGATGGCGGGCGAGAGGTCCTTCACCTCGGGCGCAAAGGCCCGGTAGAGAAAAAAGGCGACGAAAGGAATCTGGAGCAAAATGATCGGGTACGCGGCCTTCATCCAGCCGAAGTAGGTCATATTCACCCCGAAGAGCTCCTTCCAATACGCCAGCATGATCGCGTTTCGGGCGCCGCCGGAAGGGGTCCCGATCGCCGCGATCATCGATCCGTAAGCAATGGAGAGCATGATGATCGTCGAAAGATTCCTGATTTTTTTCCGGTCGTCCGACGTAAATTTGATCAGGGCCACCCCGACCGGGAGCATCATCGCCCCGACCGTATGCTCTCCGATGAACGAGGCGATAAAAGCCGAGACGGAAATGAGCCCCAAGACGATCCGATCAACCCGGGGCCCCGTCAACCGAACAATCGCCAAAGCGATCCGTTTATCCAGATTCTGCTTGACGATGGCGGTGGCGATCATCAAAGAGCCCATGATGAAAAAGACGGAATCGCTCATAAAAGATTGGGCGACGCCTGTCGGCCTTTCAATGCCGAGCAAGACCTGAGCGACTGCGATGAAGAGAGCGACGGCCGGAAGGGGAATCGGCTCCGTCATGAAGAAAATAAAAGCGACGACCACCAAAGCCAACCCCCGCATCCCGAAAGGGGTGAGCCCCTCCGGGATCGGCCCTATCAACAGCGCCGATCCCACAAACAGACCGATAAACAGCCATCTCCTCTTGACCAGCCCTGAAAAAAACGACATTCAAAAACCACACGATCTATTTTAACGCGACCGTAAAACGGTTTTTTCTATCAAGAAAACCCGAAAAAGTCAATTCATAAACATTTCTTGACCCTTCCAAGCATTCCGCATTATAATTTCACTTATGAAGATACTTTACGCGCCATGCGCCTTTTTAATCGTTATCCTCTTGGCGGGATGCGCCGCCGAGCGGGCGAAACCTTCTCCCGTTTCAATTCAAGTCGGCCAGATCCGTCAAGCCGTGGACAGTATAACAGAATCGTACGAAAAAAAAGATGAGAAAACGTTTTTTGAAAAAATAGACCCTTCTTTTAAAAACGTCGAGGATTTCAAGGGCCGGGCGATTCAAGATTTTGCGACGTTTTCTCAGATTAAACTTGAACTCAAGGTCGATCGCATTCGGATCGAAGACGATTCGATTTGGGTGGCGGCGCGTTGGAGCGGCGCC
>DATDON010000090.1:0-3462 GCA_035293225.1 Candidatus Manganitrophaceae bacterium | reverse complement strand
CGGTTGAGCCCTTTTAACCGCTTTCTTCGCTGTTGGTTTTTTCGCGGCGGGTTTTTTAGCCGTCATTCTTTTGGCCGTTTTAGCGGCCGTCTTTTTGGCTTTCGGACTTGCCTTTTTCTTCGCTTTTGAAGCGACTGTTTTCTTTTTGGGTCCTTTTTTAGCCGTTCTGTTACCACCTCTCTTTGCAGCCGTTTTCTTCATCACTTATACCCCTCCCGTTTTGAGTGAGATACCGAAATCGCTACAACACAATTACAGTATTCCGAAAAAGGAGTCAAGTCTTAATCGCCGAAATCACGATTTTCTCTGGTCGATGGAAAGATAGCCCCGGTCGTGCGTCCCTTCGTAAATTTCGCTCGGCCTGAAAATATGGTTGTCTTTGACCTGCTCGATCCAGTGGGCCAGCCAGCCCGCCACGCGAGCCATGGCGAAAACCGGCGTAAAAAAGTCGGACTCGATCCCCATCTTTTGGTAAAGAATACCTGAGTAAAAATCGACGTTTGCGTAGACCCCCTTCGAGGCGAGATACTCTTCCCCAACCGTTTCCACCTCTACCGCGACTTCGTATAAGGGGGACTTTCCGAGATGCTCGAACAGCCGCTTTGAGAGCCGTTGCAAAATAATCGCCCTCGGATCTTTCACCTTGTACTCCCGGTGTCCCAACCCCATAATCTTTTGCTTCGTCTTGATTTTCGACTCGATATAAGGGCGAACCTTCTCCACGGAGCCGATCTCTTTCAACATCAAAAGCACCTTTTCGTTCGCGCCGCCGTGCAGCGGTCCTTTGAGCGTTCCGACCGCCGAGGAAACCACCGTATAGGGATCGGCCAGCGTCGAGGCGGTCACCAGGCCGCTGAACGTGGAGGCGTTCATGGTGTGCTCGGCGTGAAGGATCAAACAGGTGTCCAGGATCTCCGACGTCACCTTATCCGGAAGCTTTCCGGTGAGCATATAAAGAAAATTTTCGGTGTGGTTGAGGTCATCCCGAGGCTGGATATGATCATCTCCCCGCCTCAGCCGGGCATAGGCGGCAATAATCGTCGGCAGCTTGGCGATCAGCCGGACCGCCGATACATATTGGCTTCCATCGTCCTGAACATTCTTGTCGGGGTAAAACATCCCGAGCGCCGCCACCGCCCCTTGCAACGCGTCCATCGGATGCCCGTGCTCCGGCAGGCATTTGATCAAATCGACAATTCGATATTTGATGCGCCGATGGATCCGGAGATCCTGATCGAATTTTTCCAATTGAGCCCGCGTCGGCAGGTTCCCGAAGAGAAGCAGGTAGGCGGTTTCGATAAAACGGCTCTTTTCCGCCAACGTCTCAATCGGAATCCCCCTATATTCCAAAATGCCCTTGAGCCCGTCAAGATAACTGATCTTCGATTTGGCGGCGGGAACTCCCGCCAATCCCGGCGCAAATTCGCTCATTGTCTTCCCTCCATCGTGTGGCGCATGAACCTCTTTTATTTTAGCCGAATTAGGCCGGCCGGTAAAGTGGGCGCCGCCGACCGAAACATCTATAATACCTGCAAAACAGCGCATTTCAGATACTCGGTCTCGGAAAGGGACATCAAAATAGGATGGTCTTTGGGCTGGGATCGGAACGCGATCAGACGGAGATCCCTCTTCACATCAGTCGCCGCGTCAAGAAGCGTTTGGCGGAAACGTTCTTGGGAAAGATGATACGAACAAGAGCAACTGATCAGAAATCCCCCCTTTCGGAGCAGTTTCATCGCGCGCAGGTTGATCTCCTTATAACCTCGCACCGCCCCCTCGATCTCTTTTCGCCGTTTGACGAAAGAGGGGGGATCCAAGATCACACAATCATATCGCTCCCCTCTTCCCTCCCGCTCCTTCAGCGCGTCAAAGACGTTGGCGATCTCGAAGCGGGCGACCGATCCGAAACGGTTCCGGTCGGCGTTCCGGCGGGCGAGGGAGATCGCGTTTTCGGAAGAATCGATTCCGGTCACCGTTTTCGCCCCAAACCGGGCGGCGTAAAGGGACCATCCTCCCGTATAACAGAACGCGTCGAGGACCTCCGCCCCGTCGACCAATCCTTTAAGCGCCTGGTAATTTCCCAACTGATCGAGGAAAAAGCCGGTCTTCTGGCCCTCCAACAAGTCAATCTCGAACTCCAGACCCCCCCTTGAGATCACGACCGGGGCATCCAACGATCCGGTGATCACCTTCTTTTCAACAGGAAGTCCTTCAAGGGCGCGGGAGGGGACATCATTTCGCGCGACGATCGCATGGGGAGAGAAAAGGGCGCCGACGGCGGAGAGGAGGGGCTCCAGGAATCGCTCCATCCCGGCGGTCAAGACTTGGAGAACGATATGCTCTCCGTACCGGTCGATAATCAACCCCGGTAGGAAATCGGCCTCCCCGTAGACCACCCGGTAAGCGCTCTCCCCGGAGTAGAATCTTTTTCTGAACGATAAAGCGGAAGCGATTTTGCTTTGAAAAAAGGAGAGATCGATCTCTTCCCGCTCCCGCGTCAAAACCCGAACGGTGATGACCGACTTGGGATTACAATATCCGACCGCGACGAACCGCCCTTTGGGGTCGACCAGTTCCACCAAATCGCCGGCGGGAAAATCGGGAGAAAGGCCGGAGAGTTCGTTCCGGTAAATCCAGGGATGCCCCCGGGCCACCCGAAGCGCGACCTCTCTGGTTAAACGGAACGATTCCATGAAGGGTAGCCTACAGAAAAAAGGGATCAGATGCAAGCGAGCGGATGAGATTTCAAAATCAGGGCATTAAAAAAAGGGCCGGCGAACCGGCCCTTTTTTTAAAATCATCCGAACAATAAGAAAGTCAATTAACCCTTTAGACTCTCTGAGAACCCCCTTGCTTATACCCGTAAACGCCAAACGCGACGGCCCCAAGGAGGAACATCAACATCGTCGCCGGCTCGGGAACCGCCTGTCCACCTGCGGTCAACCCCGCCACGGCGTCGATCTCCGCGTCGCCATCGCAATAAGCGTAAGATGGATCGGGATTGCCCGGATTACACCAGGTAATCGAAGCGTATTGCGCGGTCGCGTTGCCTGAAAGCTGCCAAACCGTCGTCCAACCGTCGGCAATATTCGGATCGGCGGACCAACCTTCGTCATAGAGGGTGACCAGCGTCGCCTGGGTCCAATTTGTCAAATCGTTTGAAAGATAAACGTTGTATTCGTAAGCCTCCCCCGGAAGCGGGTCGTGATCGATGATCGGAAAGACCACCACCTGGTTCGCCTGTCCGCCGAGATCATAGATAAGCCCTGTGCTGGGATTATTCCCAGGGCCGCCGGCGGACGTGTCGTGCACCCAACTCCAATCGCGGGCGTCGCCATAGCCGGGAATCATCCCGGTATACACATAGCCAAAATTGGTCGGGTCCGGGGTGTAGCCTCCCCCGTCAGACCCTCCGATCAGCGTTCCATAGGTCAACCCGACGGGGTCGACGAAGGTTCCATT
>DATDON010000089.1:0-8858 GCA_035293225.1 Candidatus Manganitrophaceae bacterium | reverse complement strand
TCTTCCACCCGCTCGAAAAGAAGCATTTGGAGAAGATCGTCGATATTCAGATTAACGAGCTGAATCAGAAACTGGTCGAGAAAGGGATCCACCTGGAGGTGACCCAAGAGGTGAGGCAATGGTTGATCCAGGAGGGATACGAGCCGATTTACGGCGCCCGGCCGATGCGTCGTTGCATTCAGAAAAACATCGAAGACCTCCTTTCGGAAGAGATTATCAAAGGGCGGTTCAAGGACATCAAAAAGATCAGGGCTGTGCTGAAAGACAATACCCCTTCCTTTGTCGAGGAAGAGGCGATGGCGGGTGTTTAGCGACGGCAAAGGGTTGGGATGAATGAGTATCATCCATGAGGCCCTGAAAAAAGCGGCGGCTGAAAAAGAACCTCCCGAAAATTCGGTGGGTTCTTTCCGCTATTCGGCGAAATCGCTATATGGATTATCTCCTTCGGTCGTTCTTTTTTCAGGAATTTTTTTTCTCGTTCTTTTTTCTTTTCTATTCGCCTCCCTCCATTGGAAAGAGGCGTTGTTTCTCCCTTTAAAGGGGATTTCAAACGCCACCCCGTCGAAAGCGCCGCTGGAACGTTCAACCCCCTCCCTAACGCAAACCGCTTTAGCGAATTCATCCTCTGAGATTAACAACCAAAAAGAAGAGGGAGGCCGGGCATTGGCGCTCGGTTTAAATTTATACCGCCAAGGGAAGACCGTTCCGGCATCAGAGGCTTTCAATAAAGCGATTGCGCTTTTGCCGGAATCTCCTGTGGCCCATAACAATTTAGGGCTCACCCTTCGGATGCTGGGGAAAGAGAACGAGGCGATGGCCCATTATCAGGAGGCGATTCGTCTCGATGCCGGGTATGCGGAGGCGTATAATAACTTGGCCATGGTTTATGACCGGAGGGGATCCGTGGACCAAGCGGCGGCCCATTATCAGAAGGCCCTCCGCTTCAAACCGGAAGCTCCGGAATTTCATCTGAATTACGCCACGCTGCTGGAACGGAAGGGTGATTTTCCACAAGCGAAAAAAGAATACCAACTTTACTTAACCCTGGAATCCAGCCCTCAAAAAGAAAACGTCATCGCCCTTGTGAAGGGGCGCCTTCGGGAACTCAAAGGACTTTAATTGCTCATCCTGGGAATCGAAACTTCTTGCGATGAAACCGCGGTCGCGGTGTTGCAAGACGGCAAGAGGATTCTCGCCGATCTCCTCTCCTCGCAAGTCGATCTTCACGCGAAATACGGCGGGGTCGTTCCGGAGCTTGCGTGCCGAAGGCATATCGAAGCGGTGGGGCCGATGGTCCGGGAGGCGCTTGAAAAGTCGGGAAAGGCGATGGGAGAACTGGACGCGGTGGCGGTGACGGTGGGCCCCGGCCTGATCGGAGCGCTTTTGGTGGGGGTGTCCCTCGCAAAGTCGTTGTCTTACGCCCTGGACATTCCTCTTCTCCCGGCTCATCACTTGGAAGGCCATATCGCCTCCGCTTTTATTGAACATACCGACGTTGTATTTCCAAGCGTGGCGCTGGTGGTTTCGGGCGGGCACACCAACCTTTATTATATGCCCCATCGAGGAGAATATCGCCTTCTCGGAAAGACCATCGATGACGCGGCAGGAGAGGTGTTGGATAAGGGGGCCCGAATGCTCGGCTATGGATATCCGGGAGGCCCCGTCATCGATCGTTTGGCGAAGCAGGGGGATCCCGGCAGAATTCCATTCCCCAGGCCTTATCGTTCGAACAGACACTTCGATTTCAGCTTTAGCGGGCTGAAGACCTCCTTGGCGCAAACCCTTTCTCGGCTCGGTTCCAACCCGGAGAGCGCGGCCATTTCCCCCTTCGACGTGGCCGCTGGATATCAGGCGGCGGTGATCGAAAGTCTGGTGGAGAAAACATCCGCCGCGATTGGGAAAAAGGGGGCGAAAAGCGTCATCGTGGTGGGGGGGGTCGCGGCGAATTCCCTTTTGAGGCGCCGGATCCAAGAAGAGGCGGAGCGAATGAGCGTCGCGGCTTATATCCCTTCGTCCCGCTATTGCACCGATAACGGCGCGATGATCGCAATGGCGGGAGCATGGCGTTATGAACGCGGCGATTTCGCCCCTCTCGATTTGAATCCAAATGCGAATCTGGAATTAACCGCCGAAAGGGATTCCTGAGTGTTTTCCCTCTCCGCTTCGGCCTGCCCCCCTTTTTATTTCCATCACAAAAGATTCGCCCCTCGTTTCATTCCGAAGACCCACTTTTTTTAGTCCTTTTCTTCCGTCGATGTCAAACATCCATGTCTGATCTCCTTTCGGCGATGTCCTCCGAAGATCTCTTTTTTATTGACATTTTTACGGCATGTGATACCCTAAGATGAAAGGGGAAATGGGGACTTCTTTTGGGGGGAAAGACATGAAAAACATCTCCTGCCACTTGTCTATTTTCTCAAGTTAGAAGAGATAAGGGATTGGTTCAACCCATTCGGGTAGATCAAAAAAATGGTTGGGCCCCTATAAGGTTTCTGATCATCTCAATGTTGGATTTGAACGCGCGAACTCTTCCGGCTCTTTTATTTTTTACGATCTTCTTTCTCTTTCTTTTCCCGCCTTTTCAATTTAATTCTTATTCAGAAGAATTTCCCGCGGATCTTTTTGACAGAGGGGTTCGTGCGCTTCAAGAAGGAGATTTAAAATCTGCGGAGGCCTTTTTTCAGTCGGTCTTAAAGGAAGATCCGGAGAATCCGTTCGCCTATTTCAACCTGGGAAATATTTTTTTCGCCACGCGGCGGGTCGATCTTGCGCTGACCGTTTTAAGCCGCGCCGTGGAATTGAAACCGGACCTGATGGTCGCCCATCTCCGTTTGGGGGAAATCTATGAGAGGCAGGGGAATCTGGCGGAGGCGATCCGGGAATTCGAAGAGGCGTATCTCTACCTGACGGACGAAAATAGCCCGGAAGGCGCCCGCGTTTTATCCCGTCTTGAAGCGTTGCAAGAGGGGGTGGCGCTGAGGGAGCATTGGGGGGCCGGCCTCGATTTTCTGAAAAAAGGGGATTTTAAAGCGGCGGAGGGGGCGTTTCGGGAAATCCTCGCCTGGCAGCCGCAAAACGCAAAGGCCCTGAATTACCTTGGAATTGTTCTCGGGATTCAAAACCGTTTTGAGGAGGCGATTGACATTTTTAAGGAATCGCTTCGCTTGGAGCCTGATCTCCTCGATTCCCGAATCCGTCTCGCGGAGCTTTATGAGATGAAAGGGGCGTCGGCCGAATCGCGATCTGAATTGGAGCGGGCCCTTTTCCTGTTGGAGGACAAGGACGGAGAGGAGGCCCAATCTTTGGATGAGCGGCTGAACGCCATCGATGAGCGGATCGAATTGAAGGATATCCTCACGCAAAGCGAGAAAGAGATCGCAGAGAAGAATATCGACGCGGCGATTGCGACCCTGCAGGAGGGCGCCCGGCTCTTTCCGAAGAGCGCGATCGCCTATTTTAATCTGGGGAATCTCTGGGGGCAGAAGAACCGATTGGACCTTGCGGAATCGGCCTTTAAGCGGGCGATCGAAAACGAGCCGAACTATACGGAGGCCTATCAGCGGTTGGGGCAGGTTTATGAATTATACCGTTTTTGGGGGCGCGCGAGGCGCCAGTATGAAAAGGCGCTCGCGACCCCCGGCGGCGGGGCTTCCACCGTGAAGGAGGAGTTGCAAAAAGTCATCGGCCGGATCGATCAAATAATCAAACAGGCCGAAGCGGCTTCCCAATCTTCTTTTGCGGAGGGCCAGAAGGCGCTCAAAGGGAACGATTTGGATCGGGCGATTTCTTTTTTGGAGCAGGCGGTTTTTTCCAATCCGGAAGACCCGCAGCTTCATTTGCGTTTGGGGGCTCTTTACGAAGATAAGGACCAGATCGACTTGGCGATGAATGAGATGCGCGGGGCGCTGGAGTTTCATCCCCGTTTGGCGAAGCCCCATCAACGCCTGGGGGCGCTTTATGAAAAGAAGGGTTATTATTACCAGGCGCGGAAGGAGTGGAAAGAGGCCGAATCGATTTCTCCTTCGGATGAAAATAAGGCGGGTCTGAGCGCCGTCGAACGGAAACTGGCCGATATTGAAAATGAGACCCTTCCTTTGATCGAAAAAGCCGAAAAAGAGGCGGAAGAAGGGGAGGCGCAGAAGGCTATCGAAACGCTCAAAAAGGGATTGGCGCCGGCGCCGGACGATGTTCGGATTCGGATGATGTTGGGAATGCTCTTCGCCCAAACCGCGGCGCAAGGCGCCGCTTATTCTGAATTCAGCGCGGTCCTTTCGCTGGATCCATCCAATGGGGAAGCGCATTACCGGTTAGGCGATCTCTACGCCTCCGCGAAACAGTGGGAAGACGCCCGACGAGAATATGAGGCCGCGTTCCAATCCAAAAACCTGACGGAGGAGCGTCGGATGAAAACGTCGGAAGGGCTGGCGCGCGCGATCGCCAGATTGAACAATGAAAAAGAAGCCAAGAGATATTTCGACCGCGGCGCCCGTTTTCTAACGGAGGAAGATTACGGAGCGGCGATCGAAAATTTTGAAAAGGTGATCCGTCTTTATCCCGAATATGTCCCCGGCCTTTACGGGATCGGCGTTTCCTACGAAAGCCTGGGAAATCAGGCGGAGGCGTTCCGTTATTATCGAAAGGTATTATCCATAAGCGACGGTCACGTTCAGGCCCGCAAGCGGCTCGGCCTTCTTTATGAAAGGGAGGGGAAAATTGAGGACGCCGCGCAAAGTTATCGTGAGGCGCTTTCCAGTCTGGGAGGAGAAGCGTCTCCCGATGCGATTTGGCTGAAGGAGCGACTGAATCCTCTGGAGAAAAAGCTGTTCGTCAGCGTCAGTCAGGCGGCCTTCAGCTATGACAGCAATCCAACCGGCTCGTCCAATCCGGAAGCGGATCTCTCTTCAAATCTCGGCGTTTCGCTGAATTATTATCTTAAAAGAGAGCAGCGGCTGCAAATACCGATCGGCCTGAGCACTCAAAACACTTTTTATTTCAGATCGAACGCCATGTTCAGCAATGAGGTCTTTTCCGTCTCGGCCGCTTCTTTTCAGCGGCCCTTCTTTTATTCTTTGGGATATAACGCCGGCCTCGGCTTGGCGCGAGGGGGGGCGACCGGTCTGAATCAGGCGGGTCTTTTGAGTTTTATTCGAAGAGGGAGCGCCCCCACCGCCGTGGGATTCGATTATCGATATGATAACTTTATCTCCTTTGGGAGCAAAATCTTTGACGCGGTCCGACAGAGCGCCCGAATGAGCGTCACACAGGATTGGGATCTAAACAGCGCCGTTTTCTCTTATCGCTTATTTGACAACGACGCCGAACTGAGCGATCAAGCTTACCGATCCCATACGGTCGGTATGATATACAGCCGAAACTTATCGAGCGACGTCAAGGGTGACGTCTCATATCATTTGGAGTGGAAAGAGTATCGAAACCCCGATTCGTTCAACTCTTCCGTTCAACAAAGACCCGTTTTTAGAAAAAACATTCTTCAGAGTTTAGGGCTTGGGGCCACGTATTCACTTCAGGAAAATTTGACCTTGGGAATCAGTTATTCGCGGATTAGAAGCCATTCAAATCTTCCGGCGGCCACCGCCGTTACGGCCGAGCAGAGATTGTCCGGACAGGCGGAGGCGCTGGGAAATTTTAGTCAACATTTTATGACTTTAAGTTTAAATTGGTCTTTTTAACGCCGGTCCGCCCTCTGCCATGGCGGAATTTGCGCGCAGATGAAAGAGTATGTTCTTAACCTTGTCGAGAAAAGTTTTGGCGCCCTCCTATAAGGCGGCGCGTCGGTCTCTCTTTTTGGCGTCGGGGATCTTTTTTTGTGTTTTTATCGCCGGGGAGATTGGGGCGCAGGACGTGGAGGATATTTTCCCCAGTATCCAGACGCCGGCCCCAAAAGAAACTCCTCAAGAGAAAAAAGAGGGCGCCGCCAAAACGGAGGAGAAGCCGCCCGCTCCCTCCTCTCCTTTTTTCAACCGCCTCCTTCGCCGTTTCGGCGACGATTTAACCTGGGGGGGATACCTTCGCAATGAAACGGCGTTTCGTTATGTCAAGCCGACCGGATTCGACAAAATCTTGAATATCCTGCAGTTGGAGGGGCGCTATCGTCTTTTTCCGAAGGTTCAATTGTCGGGGCGACTTCGCGCCTTTTATGACGCGGTATATGACGTGGAAAATATCGACACGATCAGCCCCCGCCGCGGGCCGGATAATATTCTCGTCGATCCGTTGACGGCCCAGCAGGTCGCTCAGGTCGATCCGAGCAACGTCCGGGACGTGGAGGTCGTCAAGAGCCGCGTCGAGCTCAAAGAACTCTACCTGGACGTCAATCTTCAAAATTTGGACCTCCGGATCGGGAGGCAAATCGTCCGGTGGGGGGTGGTCGAAGGGGCGCGGGTGACCGACGAGATCAACCCGCTTGATTTTTACGAATTGATTTTAAGAGATATCGATGATCGGTATATTCCCCTTTTTATGTTCAAGGCGGACGTCTATTGGGGCGCCAACGCGTTTGAGGGGATTCTGATCCCGGAGATAGAGGGCCATCTTCCGGCGCCGAGGGGAAGCGAGTGGGAACAGTTCCGTTTCCTGCCGAACATCCGGGAGCCGGAGAACGCCTGGGAGGAGTTCCCCCGTCATGTCGAAAATACGGAGGTGGCCCTCAAATATACCCGCGTCTTTTCCGGTTTTGAGCTTTCCGGAAGCTATTTTTATACGTGGGATGATTTTCCTTCCTCGTTCCGGACGATCGCGGGGCTGGGGGAGTTCGGGGTCGCGCCGACCGTCGACTTTACGCCGAGGTACAATCGGCTCCGGATTTACGGGGCGACCTTTTCCAGGACGTTTCCCGGCTTCGTGCTCAACGCGGAGGCGGCTTACGTCAACGGGAAAATATTCGGGACCCGTTTTGGAAACGCGTTGTCGACCGCCCTCGGGGAGGAACAGAAAGATTATGTCAAATACGCGGCGGGGGTCGATTCGCATATTTTGGGGATGGATGTTTCTCCGGCGGTCATTCAACAGTACATTTTGAACCATCAGGAGGGGATCATCCAGGATCAATTCGACACGGTCGGGGCGCTCTTTATCCGGAAAGAATTCATCCACAACGTCTGGGCCGGAAATCTCCTTCTTCTCTATTTCGTGAACGACAATGACTGGCTCTTCCGCCCGCGGACGCTTTATAATATCACCGACCGGCTCCGCCTCTCTTTCGGCCTCGATGTTTTTCAGGGGAAGATCGGAACGGGAATGCCGGGGGAGTTTCATTTTATCGGATTTTTCGACAACAACGACCGGATTTTTTGGGATATCACCTATAGCTTTTAAATGAAACCGAGAATATTTTATATCGTTATTCTGTTGATCTTCCTCGCCGGATGCAACGCGGAGCGCTTTCCGGGATGCTGCGGCGCGACCGGAAACCGGAATGTCCCTTTTTTGGAGACCTATCTCTTCAACTTTAGAACCGGCGCCGGCCCGATTACAAAGGACAATCCGGACGGGAACCTGCAGATGGTCTCGGCCGGCGATCTCTTGACGCTCCTTGCCGCGGCCCAGGATCGCCAGTTATTGGGGTACGGGGTGGTCAGCGGCCAGGTCTTGTTCAACGGCGTCCCGGTTCAGGATGTCGCGTTGAAGGTGACCGACGCCTCCGGGAATCTTCTTGCCATCCGGGTCGAAGGAAAGAAAACGGGAAGCGACCTTAAGCTGCCGGACGGAACGATCTGCCCGACTGAAAATGTCTCATTCGACAACATCTGCATTAAAGGGAGCGTTTATTACAACAGCCCCGGCGGTGTTCCCGATTTTTCAAACAACAAGGGGACCGGATCGGCGGGGTCGTTTACCATTTTTAATCTCCCCCCGGGCGATGTCTATCTATGGGCTTTTCGGGGGGGGCGGGGGAACGGCCGCGTCAAAGTGTTCGCGGACCGTATCTCCGTCGGAAAGATGCCGGTGATTCCGATTGCTCTCTCCACGATCAGTCTAACGGGGAGCGCGTTGGAGGCGAAAGATGAATCGACGGCGATCCCCCAGGCCCAAATATCGATTGTGGGGTTGACCGATTCCAATTTGACGGCGGTGAGCGATTCGAGCGGTCTTTATTCGATGGAGTCGGTCGGGGCGAACGGCGATTATCTGATGAAGGCGAGCAAGAGCGGTCATTGGGACACGTATCATGCGCTGAACACGATCCCTTTTCAAACGACGACGAACGCGCCGAGCGTCACCCGGACGGTTACGGCGTACAGCGCGGCTTATATCGACGATCTGGCCTTGAAGAAGGGAATTCCGGTCGATCCCTCGAAGGGGGTGGTGACCGGCCGGATCAAAGGGAGCGACGGAACCCCCCAGCATTGCGCGAAAATCGGCGCGACCGACGCGGGAGGGAACGACCTTTTCGCGGCCGGGGCGGTGATTCTCTATTTCGACGGCTCGCGGCCGAGCTGCGGCGATCCGTCCGACCCCGACCAGACCGCGACCAACGGCCTCTACTTTATTTACAACCTCCCTCCGGGGGAGGTCTTCCTGAAGTATACCGCGGGAGTCTCGACCGGCTCCGCGGGGAGCGTCAGCGTGGCGAGCGGCGGCGCGATCGCCTCCGCTTTTGCGGGCGCCGTCTTCGTCCAAGACGTCACGAATTCGGGAACCGGGGTCTCTCAAGAGCTGACCGGCCTGATTGCGAAGGAAGATGACAGCCCGGTCGCGGGGGCGTTGATCACCCTCTTGGGGGTCCAAACCCCTTATTCGTATGACTACGCCGTCGGGAGCGGGACCCCCCCGCCGCTGCAGACGTTTAATTCATCCGACGCCGTTTCTTCCGATGGGGTCGGCAATCCACCCCTTTT
>DATDON010000088.1:0-4075 GCA_035293225.1 Candidatus Manganitrophaceae bacterium | reverse complement strand
TGCAACCACCTGGCGTCGTTCCGAGCCGATATCGACCTGAAGTTTCAGGAGCTTTTTCGAGTTGGGGACTCTTTCAGCGGCGAGGATGAGCCCGACCCGAAGGTCGAGCTTCGCAAAATCGTCTATGGTGATGGGTGGTTTGATTGGCGGGAAAGTTCCCGAAACGGTCTTTGAAGGAGAAGGGGCCGGAGCGGCGGCCAAGGAGGAGGAGAGTTGTTGTTTTTTGTCGATCCTTGGGAAGAGCGACCTCCCTTTGGCGATGCGAATGTTTACAAGGTGTCCTCCCCATGCTCTCCCTTTTTCCAGAAGGATTGTCTCATAAGAGGCGGGGAGTCCAAGCTGCCTTTCCATCTCCCTTGCCGTTTGCGGCATAAACGGTCTAAGATAAAGGGCGATGAACCTCAAAGCCTCCGCGGCTGTGTAGAGGACCGTTTGTAGTTTTTCTTTTTCATCCGTTTTTTTTGCCAGTTTCCAGGGCGACATCTGTTCAATGTACGCGTTCGTCCGATTGACCAGTTTCCAAATTTCACCCAAGGCAAGATGAAATTCGAGGCGATCGAAGGCGTCTTCAATGGGATTGAAGAGCCCTCGCGCAATATTCTTTACTTCTTCCTCTTCCGGATGACTAAACGAAGGCCCTGGAATGACCCCTTCCGTAAATTGTTCGACCAGGTTCAAAGTTCGGCTGAGCAGATTTCCCAGATCGTTGGCGAGGTCGCTGTTGATCCGGTTGATGAGGGCCTCTTTGGAAAAATCTCCGTCTTGGCCGAAGGGGACCTCGCGGAAAAGAAAGTAGCGGAACGCGTCGACGCCGAAGGTCTCGATGATCTCAACGGGATTCACCACATTCCCGCGGCTCTTCGACATCTTCTCCCCATTTACCGTCCACCAGCCGTGGGCGAAGAGGCTCATTGGGAGGGGAAGGTCGAGCGCCATTAAGATCGTCGTCCAGTAGACGGCGTGCGTGGTCAGGATGTCTTTTCCGACAAGATGGAGATCGGCGGGCCACCATTTCTGAAAACGGTCGGGGTCGGTTGCGTAACCGGGAATCGAGATGTAATTCACCAGGGCGTCGAGCCAGACGTAGGTGACGTAATCGGGAGCGAACGGAATCGGGATTCCCCAGGCGAGGCGGCTCTTCGGGCGGGAAATGCAGAGGTCGCCGAGCGGTTTCTCCAGAAAACCCAATACCTCGTTGCGCCGGCTCTCCGGTTGAATGAAGCGGCTGTTTTCCCGGATGTGTCTTTTGAGCCGCTCTTGGTATTGTCCCATCTTGAAAAAATAGTTCCGTTCGGCGAGCGGCGCTACCGGTCGGCCGCAGTCTGGGCATTTCCCGTCCACCAGGTCTTTCTCCGTCCAGAAGCGCTCGTCGGGAAGGCAGTACCATCCCTCGTAGGTATCCTCATAAATTTCCTTCTTGTCCCAGAGTCGTTGGAGGACCTCCTGAACCACTTTTTGATGGCGGTCCTCGGTGGTCCGGACGAAATCGTCGTTGGAGACCTGGAGCCGTTTCCAGAGGTCTTGAAAATGAACGACCAGCTCATCGGCGTGCCGCTGGGGAGAGACGCCCCGCTTGGCCGCCGCCTGCTCGACCTTTTGCCCATGCTCGTCGGTCCCGGTTAAAAAAAAGACCTCATGTCGTTGAAGCCGGCGCCAACGGGCCAAAACATCGGCGGCGAGGGTGGTATAGGCGTGGCCGATGTGGGGAGCGTCGTTCACATAATAAATCGGGGTGGTGATGTAAAACTTTTCTTGATTCATGATTCCGATTCTCTAGGCGTTGAGCTGTCTCTCCATCCATTTGTCCCTCAGCCGCATCAGGAGCGTTTCCAGCGCGAGCGTTCGATTGATGTTGCGCGCCTGCGCTTGATGAATTTCCTGAATGTCGGCCAGGAAGGCGCCGACCTCATGCGGTTGGACCCTCGCGGCCCATTTTTCGATCTCGCTTCGCCGCCAGGAGTAGACGAGCCAGGAAGAATCCATCTGCGACGGATCCGGGACCGATTGCAGGACCAACACATCCCGAAACCAGGCCGAGAGATAGTGGAGGCTTTTTTCCATCGTTTCCGGGTCGCGCGAGAAGTTTGTCGCCGCCTCGAAAAGGGCCTCGTAACACCCCAAGGTCTTCTCGGAGACCAAGGTATAAAGCCCCGCTTCGATTTCGCGCGCCGTTTCGATTTCCAGGGAGAGGGCCTCTCCCAGTTTTCCTCCGGTCAGGGAGGCGGTCAACCTGGCGTCGGCCTCCGCCCATTCCCTCTTTTCCATCAGGAGGTTCTCGATCTGTGAAAGAGAAAGGGGATGAAAGGTAATTTTCTGACAACGGGAGAGGATCGTCGCCGGAAGGGAGTAGGGTTTGGAGCTGACGAGCATCAGCAAGCAGTACGGGGGGGGCTCTTCCAATGTTTTCAGCAAGGCGTTCGCGGCGGCGGCGTTCATCTTATCGGCCGGGTCGATTAAGATGATCTTCCGGGGCCCTTCTATCGGCTTGAAGAGAATCCGCTTCTGCGCCTCTCGGATCGGGTCGATTTTAATAAAGGCGCCCTCCGGCTCGATGGCCGAAAAATCGGGATGGTTGTTGTCGGTGATCTTCCGGCAGGGAAGGCAGCCGCCGCAAGGTTCGATCCACGCTTTGGAGTCTCCGCCGACTTCGGCGGGGCGGTTTTGACAGAGGAGGGCCTGAGCGAAGGTCCGGGCCACGGTCCGCTTGCCGATCCCCTCCTCCCCCATGAACAAGAGGGCGTGGGGAATTTCATTTCTCCTGAGATACGATTGCAGGATTTCGATCGCCCGGGTGTGGCCGATGATTTCATGAAAGGAAGACATCGATCGCCTCCCGAATCTTTTTGGAAACCTCCTCGACGCCGGCGTCGGTTCGAATGATTTGAATCCGCCTCGGATGCTTTTTGGCCAGCGTCAAATATCCCCGCCGGACCGACTCGTGAAACTGAAGCGCCTCCCGGTCGAGCCGGTTGATCTCCGGCCTCCCCCTAAGGCGCGCCAACCCCTTTTTCACGTCGACGTCGAGGAGGAAGGTGAGGTCGGGCCGGAGCCCCTCCGAGGCGAACCGGGCGATCCGCTCCACCTCCCGCATCGGAAGCCCCCGGCCGTAACCTTGGTAGACCCGCGTCGCGTCGGTAAAGCGGTCGCAGAGGACGATTTTTCCGGCGTCCAACGCCGGTAAAATGACCTCTTTGATATGCTGGGCGCGGCTGGCCAGGTAGAGGAAAAGCTCCGTCTTCGCGTCCATCTCCTGGTTTTGAGCGTCCAACAAAAGGGATCGAACGGCGTCTCCGATCTTGGTTCCGCCCGGCTCCCTTGTCCGGATGACCTGGAACCCCTTGGCCTCCAAATAATGGCCCAAGATGGCGAGCTGGGTCGTCTTCCCGCTCCCTTCAATCCCTTCGAATGTGATAAAACGACCTTTCACAACGGCCCTCCGGATGAAGGTCATCATAATGGAGGGGCCGCGAAAATGCAATGTCGTTTTTGTCCGGCTGAAGCCCGTCTTTCTCCCCCGGCGCCGCAAAGTTCGAACGGTTTGACGGTAAGGGCCGGCTTCACCCATTCTTCCCATCCGCGTCCTCTTCCTTGACAAATAGAAACTTCCTGGTATCTTTCTTTTTGGTCTATCCAAAAAGAGGATGTTTCCTTGCAGGTTCTGAATCGGTTCACACCATATAAAATAAAAAAAGAGGAGGAAAACATGTTCTGGAGGCTTATCACGATCTGTCTCTCCGTTTATTTCTTGCTTTTTGCCGCCCCGGTCCGGGCTGAAAAATCGGAATACAAGGAGGGGGAAGCGGCGGTGAAGGGGCTTCTCTTCGGGGCGCAGGATATCTTCGTCGAGCTGCACGGTTTTCTCAATGTGGAGGCGTATAACTTCCAAAGCGGGGCGAGTTCGAGTCGGAGGATCCCTTCATTCGATCTCCACAATTTTTATCTTTCAGCCAAGGCCCAGCCGGCGAAGGGGTTTACCGCCTTCGCGGAAGTAGAATATGAGCATGGGACGGAGCAGATCAAGATCGACCGGGCCTTCATCGACTGGGAGGCCTTTACGTGGGGGACGATTCGAATC
>DATDON010000087.1:0-2229 GCA_035293225.1 Candidatus Manganitrophaceae bacterium | reverse complement strand
CCACCTCCAGGTCGATCGAGAGGCGCCGGTCGTCGATCATCTTCCGGGCGGCGCGGATTTTATCGAGGACTTTCGGAATAAACTTTTGTCCGCCGAAGCCGGGATTGACCGACATGACGAGGAGCAGGTCGATTTCGTCCAGAATCTCTTCGACCGATGAGATCGGGGTCGCCGGATTGAGCGACACCCCGGCTTTCGCCCCCTGCTGTTTAATGAGTTGGATCGTTCGGTGGAGATGGGGACAGGCCTCGACATGGACGGTGACCGAGTCGGCGCCCTCCTCGATAAACTCCGGAATGAGGTGGTCCGGCTCGACGATCATCAGATGAACGTCGAGCGGAAGGGAGGTGGCCTTTCTGGCCGCCCCGACGATCATCGGCCCGACCGTCAGGTTCGGGACAAACCGGCCGTCCATCACATCGATATGAATCCAATCGGCCCCCGCCGCCTCGACCGCCTTGATCTCTTCCCCCAACCTTGCGAAGTCGGCCGACAAGATCGAGGGGGCGATTTTGATTTTTCCGTTCGAACGCATGATTCCTCTCCTGTAGGGGTTCGGCATGTCGGACCCTTACGATTTCCTGACCCAACGGACTCCGAAAAACTGATCCATTTTATCCGAATTAAAGAGCGTTGTAAAATAACCTTTTTCATCGACATATTTTCTCGCGGCGGGCGGGAGGCTTTCGGCGGGATGTTCGATCTTAAATTCGGGGTGGTTCAAGGTGAAATTTTCAACGACCTCTTCGTTTTCTTCCGGCTCGGTGGAGCAGGTGGCGTAGATCAACCGCCCCCCTTTTTTTAAAAGAGGCGCCCCCTTTTCCAATAGCTCCCGCTGTTTTTTGGCGTAGGCCGGGATGATGGAAGGTCTCTTTTTCCATTTCCCCTCCGGGATGCGGCGTAAAATCCCGAGCGCCGAGCAGGGGGCGTCGATCAAGATCCGGTCATATCGTCGTTGGGGGGCGGCGGCGTCCGGGAGCGGCTCGACGGAAACACCGGGTGTTTGCAGCCGCCGGACGTTCTCCTCGATCAGGTTCAACCGTTCCGGATCGATATCGGTCGCCACCACCTCCCCCTTCCCCTTCATCAACTCGACGAGGTGGGTCGATTTACCTCCCGGAGCGGCGCAGAGGTCTAAAAGGGTCTCTCCGGGGCGGGGATCCACCAGATAGGAGATCAGTTGCGCCCCTTCATCCTGGATGTAAAAAAGACCTTGTTGATAGGAGGGGAGGGTCCCGACGGCGCCCCTTTTGAGATAAAGCCCTTCGGAGGAGAGCGGGGAAAGCGCCGCGGACGCCCCTTCATCTTCCAATCGGCGGGCCAATTCGGCGCGGGAGATTTTCAAGGTGTTGGTTCGAAGGGTCGTCGGCGGAGTCTCATTGTTGGACCGGCAAAGCTGGAGGGTTTTCTCCTCCCCCCACCGGGCGATCCAACGCCGGACGAGCCATTCGGGGTGGGAGGCGCCGACCGAAATAAAAATGACCGGATCGCCGGTCGGATCGGGTTGGGGAAGGCGGTCCTTTTGCCGTAGGATGTTCCGAAGAAGGCCGTTCGCCAATCGCCCGGCTGCGATTCCCCCCGTTTGTTTGGCCAACTCGACCGATTCGTTGACCGCGGCCGAGGGGGGAATCTTGTCCAAGAAGAAGATCTGATAGAGGGCCAAACGGAGGATGTTCCGAAGGGTCGGCTGAAGGGAGGGGACTTTCGAGAATTGATCGATCCGCCAATCGAGAAAACCGCGCTGGCGCCAAACGCCGTAGACCAACTCCGTCAGGAGGGCGCGGTCGCGGCGCTCCAGAAGGCGCCGCTTGAGATAGCGATCGATCAGGGCGCTGAGATCCTCTTGGCTCTTCTCGGACTGCTCCAGGAGAAACAAAGCCCCCGACCGCGCGGTCGGAGGCTTCTCTTTGGACCGAATCAATTTTCTTTGAGTGATCTTTTTATCGACCGTAGACCATTCCTTCGAGCCGCGCGATCCGCTGTTCCATCGGGGGATGGGTCGAAAAAAGGGAGATCAACCCGCCGCCGGTGAGAGGGCTGACGATAAACATATGGGCGGTCGCCGGATTGGCGCCCATCGGAATCCGTTGGACGCCGACATGCAATTTTCTCAACGCCTCCGCCAGCCAGAGGGGGTTCCCGCAGAGCTTCGCCCCCCCCGCGTCGGCCTCGAATTCTCTCGACCGGGAGATCGCCATCTGGATCAACATCGCCGCGATCGGGGCGAGG
>DATDON010000086.1:0-4271 GCA_035293225.1 Candidatus Manganitrophaceae bacterium | reverse complement strand
TCAACGACTAAAAAGAGAGCGTGAAATTATTGCCCAAAATCTCTCTCCTGAATGGGCATTGGGGAATTATTTACGCGATTTTTTCCGAGAGAAAGAGGAAATCCTTCAGCATCTGATATTGAGCTGTTGAATCTTGTTGTAGAGCGATCTTCTGCTGATCCCCAGCGTTTTCGCCGTGGCGGTTTTATTCCCCTTTTTATCTTTCAAGGTGCGGATGATCAATGTCTTTTCGGCGTCTCCTAAAGAAACGCCGACATCAAACACGATCTTGTTATTCGGCGCCTGTTTTTGATGAAGCCGGCGGGGGAGATATTCCGGAACGATGGTGTTCCGTAGGGTGAGGAGCACCGCGCGTTGAATCACGTTCTTCATCTCCCGGACATTGCCCGGCCATCGATAGTTGACAAAGAGGTCGATCGCTTCCGGAGAGAAGTCGGTGACGCTTTTTTTATATTTTGCGTTGTACTCCTGCAAAAACTCGCGGGCGAGAAGGGGGATATCTTCCTTTCTCTCCTGGAGCGCGGGAAGACGGATAATAAACCCTTCCATGCGGAAGTAAAGGTCTTTTCTGAACGTTTCCTTCCGGACAAAGGCCTGTAAGTCTTCGTTCGTCGCGCAAAGGATGCGGACGTCGACGTGGATCAGGTCTTTTCCCCCGACGCGATAAAAGGCCTTGTCTTCAATCGCCCTCAAGAGGGTCACCTGGGTTTTTTGATCGATCGTGCCGACCTCATCCAAAAAGAGGGTCCCGCCGTAGGCCCGCTCAAACGCCCCGGCCGTTTGGGTGTGCGCGCCGGTGAAGGCGCCCCGCTCATGGCCGAAAAGCTCGTTCGCGACCAGGTCGGGGGTTAACGCGCCGATGTTGACCGCGATGAACGGCCCCTTTTTGCGCAGGCTGGCGTTGTGAATCGCGCGGGCGACCAATTCCTTTCCCGTTCCGCTTTCACCGATGATCATCACGGAAAGATCGGTTTCCGCGGCAAGGTGGATCATCCTGAACACCTCCATCATCGGCGCGCTTTTGCCAATTATACCTATCATGGGTAAAACTCCTCCAATCCTTTCTTGTTTTACTGTTTTATTTCATGCCCCTTTAAAACGCTCCCGCTCGATCGGACGAAGATGGCAGGCGACGAAATGGTCCGGTCCGGCCTCGATCATCTGGGGCGGATCCGCATCCGGATGCCCGCAGTAGGGGGAAAAGGCCTCTTTTTTTTCTTTTTCGCGGGGGGCGCCGCGTCTCCTTCGCCGGGGATCCGGAATGGGGACGGCGGAGAGTAATTCTTGAGTGTAAGGATGAAGCGGGCGTTGATAAAGCTCCTCGCTTCGGGCGAGTTCGACGATTTTCCCGAGATACATGACCGCCGTGCGATCCGCAAAACTTTCCACCAGAGAGAGGTCGTGCGCGATAAAGAGATACGAGAGATGGAAGGATTCTTGAAGATCGGCCAAAAGCTCCATCACTTGCGCCTGAACGGAGACGTCAAGCGCCGACACCGGTTCGTCGGCCACCACCAGATCGGGATTTAATATCATGGCCCGCGCGATTCCGATCCGCTGTCTTTGTCCTCCGGAGAATTCGTGGGGGTAGCGATTTAAGAGCGACGCGTCGAGTCCGACCCGTCCCAGCATCGCCGCGACCCGCTCTTTCCGCTCCTGTCGAGAGAGCCTGAAGTGGATATCGAGCGGCTCTCCGACAATGTCCAAGACCCTCATTCTCGGGTTCAGGGAGGCGTAGGGGTCTTGGAAAATAATCTGGAGTTTCCTCCGCATCTTTCTCATCTCCTCCGGAGGAAGGCCGAGGAGGTTGACCCCGTTGAAATAGACGGCGCCCGACGTCGGTTCGATGAGCCTTAATATCGAGCGCGCCAGCGTGCTTTTCCCGGAGCCGCTTTCACCCACGAGCCCCAGCGTTTCGCCGGCCCGGAGTGTCAGATCGACCCCGTCCACCGCGGGATGAAATCCATCCTGCTGTTTGAAAAGAATCCCTCTTTTGATCGGGAAGTATTTTTTTAGATTTTTGACTTCAAGCAACATAGGTAAACGAATCGGTCAACATGGGACAAGCCGCCTTCAGCGTTCGCCGCTCCCGGAGGGCTGAAGGGGTCCTTTTTTAGACCATTGTTTTTTCTCTCCCAAGCGGGGGAGAGAAGCGAGGAGGCGCCGCGTGTAGGGATGCCGCGGATTTTCGAACAGAGCAAAGACATCGGCCGTTTCCACGACTTTTCCGTCTTTCATGACGACGACCCTTTGCGCCGTTTCAGCGATAATACTCAAATTGTGGGTAATGAGCAAGACCGCCATTCCCAATTCCTCCTGGAGCTTTGCGATCAGATCGAGGATCTGCGCCTGAATGGTCACATCCAAGGCGGTGGTCGGCTCGTCGGCGATCAAAATGTCGGGCCGCATCGCCAGCGCCATCGCGATCATAACCCGCTGCCGCATGCCGCCTGAAAGTTGATGGGGATATTCGCGGGCTCTCCGCTCGGCGGCGGGGATCTCCACTTTCCTCAGCATCTCAATCGTCTTGTCCATCGCCTCTTTGCGCCGGATTCCTTCATGCAGGACGATCCCTTCCGCAATCTGTTCCCCGATGGTCAACACCGGGTTCAAGGAGGTCATCGGCTCTTGAAAGATCATGGAGATCCGGTTCCCCCGGATTTTCCGCATCTCCTTTTCAGGAAGCTCGAGGAGATTGCGGCCTTCGAATAGAACGCGACCTCCCACAATCTTACCGGGAGGAGACGGAATGAGCCTCAGAATCGATAAAGCGGTCACGCTCTTTCCGGAGCCGCTCTCTCCCACGAGGCCCAAGGTTTCCCTCGGATAGAGATCAAACGAGACCTCTTCGACCGCCGGGACCACCCCCTCGGCCAGATAGAAATAAGTGCGCAAGTTTTGGACTTGGAGTATCGGCTCTTTCAAAATGAAAATCGTCCTTCCTCTAAAATCTCTTTGACCCGGTGGAGAAAAAGATTGCCGGTGGCGCCGTCGATCACCCGATGATCGTACGAAAGAGCAAGATACATCATCGGGTGGATGGCGATCGTGTCGGTCCCCTCAACCTCTACCACCACGGCTCTTTTAATCACCTCTCCCATCCTCAAGATCGCGACTTGGGGTTGGAAGATGATCGGGGTTCCGAAGAGGTTTCCTTTCCTCCCCGGATTGGAGACGGTAAAGGAGCCGCCGGTCACATCGTCGGGGCGCAGGACCCCCTCTTTCGCCTTCGCCGCCAGTTCCGCCGCGGCGCGTGATAATCCGATCAGAGATTTTTCATCGGCGTGGCGGATGACCGGGACCATCAATCCCTTTTCCGTCTCCACGGCGATCCCTATGTGGATTTCTTTTCTGATGATCAGGTTCTGTTCCGCCACCGACGCGTTGAGAGTCGGATAGGCCTCAATCGCCCGGACCGCCGCCGAGACCACGAAGGGGAGAAAGGTCAAATCGCGCCCCGTTTGCTCTTTCACCCACCCTTTTTTCTCTTCCCGCAGCCGAACGACTTTCATCATGTCCGCCTCCGCGACGGTCGTGACGTGGGGCGCCGTCCGTTTGCTGTAGACCATATGTTCGGCGATCATTTTCCGCAGCCGGGAAAATGGGATCACCTGATCCCCCTCCTTCGGCTCGTAGCGGGGGATTTTGTATTCTGAGAATTCCGGGGCGGCCGGCGGGGCCTTTTTGGGGGGCGCTTCTCGCGGCGCTTCTCTGATTTGAGACGGCGCGGCCTCTTCAAGCGTCTCTTTTCCAAGGTAACGAAGAATATCCTGTTTCGTGATCCGACCTCCCATCCCGGTTCCTGATATTTTTTGAAGATCTATTTTATACTCTTCCGCCAGCTTTTTCACCAGCGGGGAGACGCGGCCGATCTCCCCCTTTTCTTCCGGAGGCCGCTTTTCAAGTCGGGTCGCCGGAGACGGCGGCGCCGCGGGCGCCCGCTTCGGAGAGGGGGGAGGCGCCTCTTTGACCTCCGGCGAAATGGTTTCCGGCGCAACGGAAACGATCCCGCTTTCAATCAATGCGATCTCGGTTCCGACCGAAACGGTCTCTCCCTCCGGGACCAAGATCTTGATTAAGGCGCCGGCGCTCGGGGCGGGAATTTCCACATCGACCTTGTCGGTCGAGACTTCTACGATCGGCTGATCCATCTGAATCGCATCCCCTTCTTTCACCAGCCACTTCGACACCTTGCCTTCAACAACGCTTTCTCCCATTTGGGGCATCACCACTTTCGTCGGCATTTTTTCTCGACTTTTAAAGATCTGTTA
>DATDON010000085.1:0-7180 GCA_035293225.1 Candidatus Manganitrophaceae bacterium | reverse complement strand
ATTTTCCGTCGATCACATCTCCAGGAACGCGGGCAAGGAGGAGATCGAAAGGGTCTCTCATCAATTAATGAAGAGGATCGCCGGATTGTGCGGGCAGGAGTGGACCTTCGCCCCGCCTCTTGTCCCTCAGGCAGCCGAAAGGGGCGCCCCTCAACCCGCGTTGTGTTCGGAAACCGCGGAAGTATAACTTCGACAGGAGGGTGATTCATGGAATGGGGTATCCATCCAACAAAGGATCTCGACCCGGAACAATGGATGCGTATCGGAGAAGCCCATTTCCGCGCGGGGCTTTTAAAAAAAGAGCGTCGTTATTTTAAAGACGCGGTATATGCGTTCAATCGCGCGAAGAAAATGGGGGTCCAGACGGCCGATCTCTACTGTTGGCTCGCGCGCTCGTACGGCTACCTCGCTCTCCACGTCAACTTGCTGTCGCGAATTTTCTACGCGTTCATCAGCCTGAGGTTTGTCCGGAGGGCCTTAAAACGAGATGGGAATCACGCCTTCTCGTATTACGTTTTAGGAATGTGGTTTCAACAGGCGCCTTCGTGGGCGGGGGGCGATCCCGAAAAGGTTTTGCGGAATTTAGACAAGGCGGTCGAATTACAGAGCGATCGGATCATTTTCCGCATTGCGCGGGCGAGATGGTTCCTTAACCGCAATATGAAAGAACCGGCCCTGCAGGAGTGCCGCCGGATCATCGAAGCCCCTTCCGTCGAGCCGGAAGACGGTCGACGGAAGGGAGAGGCGAATGATATCCTAGAACGGTATACTACGGAAATAGAGGCGCGTCGGGGATTAAAACCGGTCGGGTAAGAGAACAAGCCGGGTCTATAGTTTGTAAAAACCACTTGGGCCGTAAACCGCATGGATCGTTTTTATACTTATCCGACATAATAAATGAACGTCGGCGTTCATCCTTGACAGCCGGGAGAAAACTGAATATGTTAAACGTTCAGTCGATAGTTGACCGGAAGCCGTTTGCCTTATTTTCAATCTCCACGTCGGAGATTTTAGAGATAGAAACTGAACTGTTGATTCGGGGGCTTTCCAGATCGGGATAACGCGCTGAAAAGGCCGTGAGTACGATCCGCCCTCTCGATTGCTTAACGCATCATTAAAGGAGACTCCCAATGCGCCGCTACGCGGAATGGATCATCCAGCATCGGTTCGCCGTCATCGTCCTGACCCTTCTTATCACGGGGGGGCTTGCTTTTCAGGTGAGGAACCTGAAGGTCGTGATCGATCCGAACACCAATCTTCCCCTGGATCATCCTTTTGTTCAAACGACCAACCAGGTTGAAAAGTTATTCGGATCCAAAAATATGGTCATCATCGGAATCACACCGAACGAAGGGACCGTCTACCAGCCGGCGGTTCTTGCAAAGATAGAGAGAATCACCGCCGCCCTGATCGATACGCCGGACGTCATGCGAGAAAACATGCTGAGCCTCTCGGCCCGTCGCGCGAAGAATATCATCGGAACGGCGGAAGGGATGGAGATCCGACCGTTGATGGAGACGCCGCCCCGGACGCCCCAAGAAATCGAAGCGCTGCGGCAGGCGGTCCGCGCCAATCCGGTCTACCTCAACGCCATTATCTCCAAAGATGAGCGGACCGCATCGATCATGGCGGAATATAAAGATCCCAAGGAGGGCTATCAAGGAGTCATGGGGAAGATCCAGGCCATTATCGATCGAGAGCGGGACCGCTCGGTCGAAATCGCGGTGGGGGGGTGGCCTGTTTATGCGGCGCAGCTCGAGCGTTATTCTCAGCGGATGGTGTTTCTCTTTCCTTTGGCGGTTCTGATTACCGGCCTTATCCATTACGAGGCCTTCCGAACCATTCAGGGGTTGGCGCTTCCCTTGGTCACTGCGCTCCTTGCGGTTATTTGGGGCGTCGGGGTCATGGGAGCGTCCGGAATTCCAATGGACGCCTTCAATGCCAGCACGCCGATTTTGATTTTGGCCGTCGCGGCGGGCCATGCGGTCCAGATACTCAAACGCTACTACGAGGAATACCATCGCCTTCATACCGGGTCGTCGCTGACCCCGAAAGAGGCGAATAAAGCCGCGGTGATTGAATCGGTCACCCGGATCGGGACGGTGATGCTCACGGCCGGTATTGTGGCCGCCCTGGGGTTCTTCTCCCTTCTGATCTTCAAATTGACGGTCATCCGAACCTTCGGCATGTTCACCGGGATCGGTATCATCAGCGCCTTGATCCTGGAGATGACCTTCATTCCGGCGCTTCGATCTCTCCTCCCTCCTCCTAAACAAAGAGAGACGCGCCGGGAACGGGAAGAGCGATTCTGGGATCGTATTACCGGAACCGTCGCCGATTGGGTGATCGGGCCCTACCGAAGGCGTATTCTTGCCGGATTTGCCCTTCTTTCCGTGCTCTGGACCATCGGGGCGTTTCGGCTGACCGTCGACAATTCAAATAAAAGCTACTTCTTCAAGGACCTCCCTTTTCAACAGGAAGATCGGATGCTCAACGACCGACTCGGCGGAACCAATACCCTCTATCTTCTCGTGGAGGGGGAAAAGGAGGACACACTAAAAGATCCGGCGATACTCAAAGCGATCGAGGCCACGCAGCGATACCTGGAACTGCAACCGTATGTCGGGAAGACCCTCTCTCTCGCCGATTTTGTCAAAAAGATGAATAAGGCGATGCACGGAGATGATCCGGCCTATGATGTGATTCCCGACGATCGTAATCTCATTTCACAGTATCTGCTCCTCTACTCGATGTCGGGAGAGCCCGGAGACTTCGATAGTTACGTCGATTATGGCTACCAATCGGCGAACATCTGGGTCTTCCTTAAGACCGACAGCAGCGCCTATCTTCAGGAATTGATCGGGAAACTCAATCGCTTTTTCCCCAAACAGTTCGGGAACGACGTCCGCGTCAAGATCGGCGGCGGCACGGCGGTCGCGGGGGCGATGAATGAGGTCATGGTGCATGGAAAGATCCTGAATATCCTCCAGATCGGCGGGGTCATTTTCCTGATCGCCTCAATGGTCTTCCGATCGTTCATCGCCGGGCTTCTCGTCCTGGTTCCTTTAAGCCTGGCGGTCCTCGGCAACTTCGGCCTCATGGGTCTATTTGGCATCCGGCTCAATATTGCGACTTCAGTCATCTCCGCGATGGCCGTCGGAATCGGGGCGGACTATGCGATCTACCTCATTTATCGTCTTCGCGAGGAGCTGGCGCGCGGCCTGGATGAAGCGGCCGCCGTTCGTACCGCCCTGACGACGGCCGGTAAGGCGACCCTCTTCGTCGCCTCGGCCATCGCCGGCGGCTATGGGGCGCTTCTCTTGTCGTGGGGTTTCTATATCCATATCTGGTTTGGAATCTTGACCGCGACAGCGATGGTGGTCAGCTGCCTGAGCGCCCTGATTCTCCTGCCGAGCCTCATCTTGACCCTTCGCCCCCGTTTTATCTTCAAAGAGAATCATCGGGAGCTGATTCCGACGCCGGAGGCCGCCTCCGCCCTCTTCCTTATCCTCGGAATCAGTTTTTTGCCGACGGCGGGATGGGGCGCCGACCTGACCGCCGAGCAGATCATGGAGAAAAATTTTGTCGTCACGAAGGTTGCCGATTCGGTCTCCGACGCGACCTTCACCCTCATCAACAAGAACGGTCAGGAGCGGGTCCGGAAGACTTTTGGGACCACAAAGCTTCAATCAAACGGCCTCGACAACATGCGGATGGTCCGGTTTCTTTCTCCGCCTGATGTCAAAGGAACGGTCACCCTTTTAATTGAACACACGGATAAAGAGGATGATATTTGGATCTATCTCCCTGCGTTGAAAAAGGTTCGGAGACTGGTCGCCTCGAACAAGAAAGACAGCTTCGTTGGAACCGACTTTTCCTATGGCGACGTGATCGGTTACAGGGTGTCGGAATGGGAGCATCGGCTTCTGCCGGAAGAGGTGGTGGAGGATCAACCCTGCTACCTCATCGAATCGACGCCGAGGAACGAAACGGTCAAGGCGAACAGCGGCTACTCCAAGCGGAAAGCGTGGATTCGAAAGGATAACTTTGTGACCATTCAGGGAGAGTTCTGGGATGCGTCGGGCCGCCTTATGAAAACCTTCAGCGCCTCCGATCTGAAGGAGGTCGACCCCGCGCACGCAAAATGGCAGGCGATGCGGCTGGAGACGACCAACATACAGACCGGCCATAAAACCGTCATCCGGTTCGAGAGCTTCAAGGCCGACCAGGGGATTCAGAGCGAATTCTTCACAACCCGATATATGGAAAAGGAGTGATGAGGCCGCGGGGATGGGCCCTTCTCCTCATTGTCCTGCTCTTTCCGGCGCCCGTACTCGGACAAGAGGCTTCTCCCTCCACGGAAGAGGGAGGGCTGATCCGGCGGCTGGGACTGAACGGCTCGATCCGGGGAGGATTCTGGAGTTCATCCAGGATGCTCGATGGCAAGAGGGATGTCGGCGCCGGTTCTCTCTGGCTGAAGGGGGCGCAGAACCTGGGGCCGAACAGTTCCCTTCACTTCGATGGGTGGGTCGGGCGACTTTTCGACGAGTCCGACATCGATAGCCGCCTGCGCGAGGGCTATATCGATATCGGCGCCGGACCGATCGACCTGAGGATCGGACAACAGATCATCGTCTGGGGGCGCGCCGATCGGATCAACCCCACCGATAACCTGACCCCCCGCGATTTCACCCTTCTGGTCCCCGACGATGACGACCAGCGCCTTGGGACGCTCGCCCTCAAAGGGACCTATTTCATCGGCCAGACCTCCATCACCGCCATCTGGCTTCCTCATTTTAAACCGAACCGGATCCCGCTCCGTCCCCCCTCTCCGCCGTTGGTTTTTAATGAGAAGCGGCCCGATGGAATCGATCCACAGGGAGCCTTTAAGATCGACCGGACGGGAGGGGTCGTCGATTGGTCCCTCTCCTATTTCCACGGTTTCGACCTCTTTCCGGATATGGCGATGGATCTCTCCAATCTCCCTTCGGTCCATTTGGTTTTGGAGAGCCATGAAATTGACGTGATCGGCGCCGACGCCGCCGCGACCGTCGGTCGGTTTGGATTTCGCGGTGAAGCGGCCTATACCTTTACAGAGGACAGGGGGGGAGAGGATCCCCAGATCAAGAATCCTTTCTTTTTTCTCGTCGTGGGAGGAGACCGAACGTTCCTGGAATATTTGAACATCAATTTCCAATATATCTTTCGCAGGGTCAGCCGATACCGAAATCCGGAGGAGATTCCGAATCCCCTGGAGAGAGAGGTCGCCGTTCAGCAGGCCGTTATTACAAATCAGATCGATCGCGTCCAGCAGGGAATATCGCTTCGAATCAGTCGGCAATGGTTGAATGAGACCCTCGAGGGAGAGGCGGCTGGAATTTTTTTCCTTTCCAGAAAGGATTATGCCATTCGCCCGAAGGTTACCTACGCCTTCAGCGATCGGTGGAAGGGGATCGTCGGAGCCGATCTGTTTCGGGGGGAGCCGCGCTCTTTTTTCGGTTACCTGCGACGGAACTCGACGGCGTACGCCGAACTCCGCTGGGGGTTTTGATGGGCGTTATCCTTCCGGGGTGGAGACCTTCCGTCGAATAGAGAGGGCGGCGGAAAACAACGGAGGTTCAATTCAGGATCGATGTTCCCCTTTCGACATGTTTAGATCGCGAATCAGCCGGGCCAAATAGGTCCGCTGAAGCCCTAATAACTCCGCGGCCTTCGTCTGGTTGCCGTTCGTCTTTTTCAGGGCCTCCTCGATCACGGCGCGCCTGTAGTGGTCCAACGCCTGGTGGAAGGGTTGGAGTTCAACCTCCGATTTGGGAGAAGACCCTTCATGCGGCAGGACAAGATCGTCGGGGGTGATCACCTGATCCCGGTCGAGGACAACCGCGCGCTCGATGACGTTTTTCAATTGGCGGACATTCCCCGGCCATGGATTATTTTCAAGCGCCGCGAGCGCTTCACGCGTCAAGACCGGTTTTTTCTTCTTGCTCTTTTGGCTGAAAAAGTTCAAATAGTAATCCACCAGCGACAACAGGTCTTCAAAACGCTCTCTCAAGGGCGGAACCGCCAAAGAAATGACATGGAGGCGATAATAAAGATCGCTTCGGAATTTTCCGGAAGCGACCATCTCCCGGAGATCTCGGTTGGTCGCCGAGAGAATACGGACATCGATGGCGATCGTTTCCCGGCCTCCGACCCGTTGAATTTCCTGTTGCTCCAAAACGCGCAGCAATTTCGCCTGCATGGTTAAGGAAATCTCCCCCACCTCGTCCAAAAAAAGGGTCCCGCCGTGCGCCGCTTCAAATATCCCCTTTTTCTGTGAAAGGGCGCCGGTAAAGGCCCCTTTTTCGTAGCCGAACAGTTCGGATTCCAAAAGGCTCTCCGACAACGCCGCGCAATTGATCGCGACAAATTTCTGGTCGCGCCTCGGGCTCGATTGATGGATCGCCTTGGCCAACAATTCTTTTCCTGTTCCGGTTTCTCCGGTGATCAAGATGGTGGAATCGACCTGGCTGATCAGCTCAACCTGCTCAATCAGCTTTTTCATCTTGGCGCTTTTCCCGATGATTCCAAAGAAATCGGACTCTTTTTGAAGAGCCCCTTTGAGGTTATTATTGGCTTGAACCAACGCTTTATTCTCTATCGCGCACCGTAAAAGCTGGCGATGGGTTTCCCTCAGCTCGGTCAGATGATTGAAGAGGAGCGGAATGATTTCGGACCGCGCCTGGGCGGTTTCCGGCGAGAATAGGCGCGTTTCTTTAGACGACCATTTAAATCGGTATCGGGAATAAGGGGCGTTGAAGAGTTGTCCTTTTTGAAAGGGGAACCTGAGCGGACCGGCTTGGAGCGTTCCTTCATGAACAATTTGATAAGCCGCATTTTCCCTTTTCCAATGGGTGGGATTTTCTTCGATTCCCGGCGTCAGGACGGTCAAGCTTTTATTTTTGGGGGAGACCACCAGCCCGTCGCCTCTTCCAAGTTTGTTTTCAGATAGGGGGATTGTTTCTGACTTCAGAAAAACTTTCCTTGCCGCGACCACCTCTCTTTTTGAATCATTTTCCAAAATAGACAACTGGTCGTTTCTTTGTTCGATGCGATAGCTTCCGAATTCTTTCGCCACGGTTTCGATCTTCACCTGGGAAATTTCTTCGGAGCAAGCGGCGTCTGTGATGCAGTCGAAAAG
>DATDON010000084.1:0-4825 GCA_035293225.1 Candidatus Manganitrophaceae bacterium | reverse complement strand
GGATCAAGGTGAAGAACGGCGCCCGAGTGGAAGCCGCCCAGAAGCTGGTCGAATGGGACCCGTACTCGCTTTCGATTCTGACCGAGGTCGGCGGAAAAATCGCCTTTGGGGATATCATTGAGGGACAGACCATGCGAGAAGAGGTCGATGAGGTGACCGGCCTTTCGCGGAAGGTGATCGTCGACTATCCCGGCTCGAATCTCCGGCCGCGCATCTCCATCAAAGACGATTCGGGAAAGACGGCGAAGATCCCCTCCTCCGCGGCGGTGGCGCGTTACCTTCTGCCGGCGGGCGCCCACATTTTGGTGGAAAAGGGGCAGAACGTTTATCCCGGAGATGTGTTGGCGAAAATTCCACGTGAGACGACCAAGACGAAAGATATCACCGGAGGTCTTCCCCGCGTGGCGGAGCTCTTCGAGGCGAGGAAGCCGAAGGAGCAGGCGGTGATCTCGGAGATCGACGGAACCGTCGAGTACGGCGGGTTTGTCAAAGGGATGCGGAAGGTGATCGTGAAGAACGAAATGGGGGAAAGCCGCGAGTATTATATTCCGAAAGGGAAGCATGTCAACGTCCATGAGGGAGATTGGGTGCACGCCGGAGAGCCTCTGATGGACGGATCGGCGAATCCGCATGACATCCTCGACGTGCTCGGTCCGAAGGAGCTTCAAAAATACCTGGTCGATGAGGTGCAGGAGGTCTATCGTCTTCAAGGGGTCTCCATCAACGACAAGCATATCGAAATCATCGTCCGTCAGATGCTCAAACGGGTTAAGATTGAAGATCCGGGAGACACGGAGTTTCTGATCGGCGCCCAGGTGGATAAATTCCTCTTTTCGGAGGAAAACGAGAGGGTCATGTCCAAAGGGGGGAAACCGGCCACCGGAAAGCCGATCCTCCTCGGCATCACCAAGGCGGCGCTTTCAACCGACAGCTTTATCTCGGCGGCGTCGTTCCAGGAGACGACGCGGGTGCTCACCGAGGCGGCGATCAGCGGAAAAACCGATGATCTCCTCGGGTTAAAAGAAAACGTCATCGTCGGAAGGCTCATTCCGGCGGGGGCGGGACTGTCCGAATACAGGGATGTCTATGCGAGGCCTCTTCAAGTCGAGGCGGCGGAAGGGGCCGCGCCGGAGGTCCCTCAGTTACCCTCTCCGCAGGAGGAAGTCTCTTCCACGTAAACCGGGAAACGAAAGTTTTTTGGGTGGACATTGACCTACGGGGAATGGTTGTAGGCGGCACGGAAACCATTCAGACGGGTGAGCGATGGGGACAACAAAAAGCTTGACAAAAGAGATCAGGTTCACTATAATCCCAAAGTTTGAGTCGCTTCATTAAAGGAGAACGCGTGCCGACGATTAACCAACTGATCAAAAAGGGTCGGGAGAAGGCTCGGAGCAAGACGAAGAGTCCCGCCCTGAGAAGGTCTCCGCAAAAAAGAGGGGTTTGCGTTCGTGTTTATACGACCACTCCGAAGAAACCGAACTCGGCCTTGAGGAAGGTCGCGCGCGTGCGCCTGACGAATGGGATTGAGGTGACCTCTTATATTCCGGGGGTGGGCCATAACCTTCAGGAGCACTCCATCGTCCTGGTCCGAGGAGGAAAGGTGAAAGACCTTCCGGGAGTCCGTTACCATATCGTCCGGGGCGCTTTGGACACGGTCGGGGTGGCGAATCGTAAACAGGGCCGGTCCAAGTATGGCGCGAAGACACCGAAGTAATTCGTTCAAAGTAAAAAGGCTGATGCGGGTATTCGTTAAACGTTAAACGTTATTCGTTAAACGTAAGAAAACGATCAATATCATTTTTATTATCTTTTCACGAATAACATTTAACATTATTTCGATCATATGAGGAAGAAATGCCGAGGCGAAAAGTAGCCGTTAAAAGAGAGGTCCTCCCGGACCCGCAATTTGGGGACCGCCTGATTTCCAAATTCATCGGCTTGATCATGAGAAAAGGAAAGCGAAGCCTGGCGGAGAGCATCTGCTATGACGCGTTTGACCTGATCAAGCAAAAAAGCGGCGCGGACCCTCTGAAGGTGTTCAAGAACGCCGTGGAAAACGTGAAGCCGATGGTGGAGGTGAAGTCGCGGCGCGTCGGCGGCGCTTCTTATCAAGTCCCGGTCGAGATCCGTCCCAATCGAAGAACCACGTTGGCGCTTCGATGGATTACCCTCTACGCGAAGCAGCGGTCCGGAAAGAGCATGGAGGAGAAGCTGGCCGGCGAATTAATGGACGCTTCGAACAATACCGGAGGCGCCGTTAAGAAAAAAGAGGACACGCATAAGATGGCGGAGGCGAATAAGGCCTTCGCGCACTATCGCTGGTAAGTTTTCACGGTAAAAAATTGGGTGAGGGCGGCGCCTTCACCCTTTTTTACTCTGCGGGTCGCGCCAACCGGCTTGCGGGAGACGGAATCACCGAGATTTAAGCGGGAAATAGAAGTAGACGAATTAGATTTAGATAAGGAGTGGGGCGCCGGAAAGACGCTCTTTTCCGGGCCGGCTCCACATCTAAGAAGATGGCAAGAGAATATCCGTTAGAGAGAACGCGGAACATCGGTATTATGGCGCATATTGACGCAGGTAAAACGACGACGACCGAGAGAATTTTGTACTACACCGGTGTGACTCATCGGATCGGCGAGGTCGATGAGGGGACGACCACGATGGACTGGATGGATCAGGAGCGGGAACGGGGAATCACCATCACCTCCGCGGCGACCACCTGCTTCTGGAAAAACCATCGGATCAATATCATCGACACGCCGGGCCACGTCGATTTTACAATCGAGGTGGAGCGGTCGCTTCGCGTGCTGGACGGCGCCGTCGCGGTCTTTGATTCGGTCCAAGGGGTCGAGCCGCAGTCCGAAACGGTCTGGCGTCAGGCCGATCGTTACGGGGTTCCGAGAATCGCTTTTATGAATAAAATGGACCGGATCGGCGCCGATTTTTATTTTAGCGTTCAATCGATCATCGATCGCCTGGGGGCGCGTCCCGTCCCGATCCAAATTCCGATCGGCAAAGAGTCCGCGTTCCGAGGGCCGGTCGATCTCATCAACATGAAGGCGGTTTTTTTCGACGATGAAACCCTCGGGGCCAAATATATTGTGGATGAAGTCCCCGAAGATCTCGTTCCTCTCGCCAAAGAATACCGAGACAAGATGATAGAGGCGGCGGCCGATTGCGACGATTCGCTGATGGAAAAATATTTAAACGGCGAGGCGGTCGCCCCGGAAGAGATCAAAGCGGCGCTGAGAAAAGGGACCTTGGCGATGAAAATCGTCCCGGTCCTTTGCGGCGCCTCCTTCAAGAACAAGGGGGTTCAACTGCTCATCGACGCGGTGATCGATTATCTTCCTTCCCCTTTGGATCTCCCCCCGATCAAGGGGGTCGATCCCAAGACGGGCGCCGAAGCGCTCCTCCGCGTCCGGGACGACGAGCGTTTTTCCGCCCTGGCGTTTAAAATCATGAGTGATCCTTTCGTGGGGCAGCTCACCTACTTCAGGGTGTATTCCGGCGTCCTCAACTCCGGCTCTTACGTCTACAACTCCACGAAGGACACGACGGAAAGGATCGGCCGGCTTCTGAAGATGCACGCGAATAAGCGGGAGGACATTAAAGAGGTTTATTCCGGGGAAATCGCGGCGGCGGTCGGCTTGAAGAGTACGACCACCGGCGACACCCTTTGCGAGGCCGAGCGCCCCGTTCTCCTGGAAGTGATGAAATTCCCCGAGCCGGTCATCTCGATGGCGATTGAGCCGAAGACCAAGGCCGATCAGGAAAAGCTGGGGCTCTCCATGCAGAAGCTCTGTCAGGAAGACCCTTCGTTGCGCGTCATGACGGATGAAGAAACCCTCCAGACGATTATTTCCGGAATGGGGGAGCTGCACCTTGAGATTATCGTCGACCGCTTAAAGCGGGAATTTAAGGTCGAGACGAACGTGGGGAAGCCTCAGGTCGCCTATCGCGAGACGATTCAGGAGCGGGCGGAAGCCGAAGGGAAATATATCCGCCAGGCCGGCGGCCGGGGGCAGTATGGCCATGTTTGGCTGACGGTGGAGCCCCAGGAGCCCGGTAAAGGGTTTGAGTTCATCAATAAGATCGTCGGGGGAGCGATTCCGAAAGAGTATATCCCGGCCGTAGAAAAGGGAATTCGGGAGGCGATGACCTCCGGCGTGCTGGCGGGCTATCCCATGGTCGATTTTAAAGTCACGTTGTTCGACGGCTCGTATCACGACGTCGATTCTTCCGAAATCGCCTTTAAGATCGCGGGATCGATGGGATTCAAAGAGGCGTCCAAACGCGCCCGTCCCGCCCTCTTGGAGCCGATCATGGATTTGGAAGTGATCGTTCCCGAAGAATATATGGGGGATGTCATCGGGAATTTGAGTTCGAAGCGGGGGAAGATTTTAGGGATGAAGATGCGGGGAGGCGCGCAGGTGGTCTCCGCCCAAGTCCCGCTCGCCGAAATGTTCGGATACGCGACCCATCTTCGATCGATGACGCAAGGGCGGGGCGTTTTCACAATGCAATTCTCTCACTATGAGGTCGTTCCGAAGAATATTTCCGATGAGATCATCGCCAAGGCTGAAGGAACGGCGTAGTGGGTTTGGTTGATAAAACACGTTAAACGTTATTCGTTCATCGTTAAACGCGGGAGATTTTTCTTTACACGAATAACGAGTAACGAATAACGAATAACGAATTTTTAGGAGGGTGTGATGGCGAAGGCGAAGTTTGAGCGGACGAAGCCGCATGTAAACATCGGGACGATCGGGCATGTGGATCATGGGAAGACGACGTTGACCTCTGCGATCACGAAAGT
>DATDON010000083.1:0-5638 GCA_035293225.1 Candidatus Manganitrophaceae bacterium | reverse complement strand
TAAGGCCAGAACCAGTAACTTCTTCATTCTTATCCTCCTTATCCGGATTAACAACAGTCGAGCTAAAAACACGCGTTCGAAAAACCAGAGTTACAGATATAGAGATATTGACTGGATCTTATGTGAAGCCTTAACTCCCTTCACCTCCTTTCATCCCAATTCAAATTTTCTTCATGGTTTTCGTTCTACCTCAAACCATTTCCCGGAGGTCATGGAAAAATCAAAAAAATATTGAACATTTTATTTTTTCACAAAAAACCGGCCAGAATATATCACCATAGTCGCTCTTTTGTCAAGAATTTTTTACGACAATTTTGTCGGTCGATCTTTCTGGACAGATTCGGTCACCAGAGTCGCCTGGTTCCGAAGGATATCGAGAAATCCCGGTCCGATGAAAAAAGATTGCGGTGTCCCGTCCGAGGCGGTCACGTCGAGCCGCCCGGGCAATAGGGTGGTGATCAGCGGCGCGTGGTCGACCAGCGCGCCGAGACTTCCGGCCCCCCCCGGCGCAATGATGGAGCGAACGGCGCCGTCAAAGACGATTCGTTCAGGAGTGACGATCGTAAGATGAAATGTTTTTTGATTCATAAATTCTTAAACGGTTATTATAGCAAAGGTATTCAATTTTGTCCTATTTACGCCTTCAGCCGCTCCGCCTTCTCTTGCGCCTCCTCGATGGCGCCGACCATGTAAAAGGCCTGCTCCGGCAAGGCGTCAAACTTTCCGTCGACGATCATCTGAAAGCCCTTGATGGAATCGGCCAGCTTGACATATTTTCCGGGCGTTCCGGTAAAGGCCTCCGCCACGAAGAAGGGTTGCGAGAGAAACCGTTGAATCTTCCGGGCCCGCTGGACGGCGGTCCGGTCCTCTTCCGACAATTCATCCATCCCCAGGATGGCGATGATGTCTTGGAGGTCTTTGTAGCGCTGCAACGTCCGCTGGACGGCGCGGGCGGTCTGATAATGCTGCGCTCCGATGATCCGGGGGTCCATCAAGCGGGAGGTGGAATCGAGCGGATCGACCGCGGGGTAAATCCCCAGCTCCGCGATTTGGCGCGAAAGGACGGTGGTCGCGTCGAGATGGGTAAAGGTGGTCGCCGGGGCCGGGTCGGTGATGTCGTCGGCCGGGACGTAAATCGCCTGAACGGAGGTGATCGATCCCTTGGTCGTCGAGGTGATCCGCTCCTGAAGCTCCCCCATTTCGGTCCCGAGGCTTGGCTGATAACCGACCGCGGAAGGCATTCTCCCCAACAGCGCGGAGACTTCCGAGCCCGCCTGAACGAACCGGAAGATGTTGTCGACGAAGAGCAAGACGTCCTGCCCTTTTTCGTCGCGGAAATACTCCGCCATGGTCAGGGCCGAAAGGCCGATCCTCAACCGGGCGCCGGGGGGCTCGTTCATCTGCCCGAACACCAGCGACGTTTTGTCCAGTACCCCCGAGCCGCTCATTTCCAGGTAAAGCTCGTTCCCCTCGCGGGTCCGCTCCCCCACGCCGGCGAAGACGGAGAAGCCGCCGTGTTCTGTGGCGATGTTCCTAATCAACTCCATGATGATGACGGTCTTGCCGACCCCTGCGCCGCCGAAGAGGCCGACCTTTCCCCCCTTGGCGTAAGGGGCGAGGAGATCGACGACCTTGATTCCCGTCTCGAGGATGGAAACGACCGGGGCCTGTTCTTCAAACGAGGGGGAAGCGCGATGGATCGGCCAACGCTGATCGGGATTTGGAATCCCCCCCTTGCCGTCGATCGGCTCTCCCAAGACGTTGAAGATGCGGCCGAGCGACTGCTCTCCGACCGGGACGGAGATCGGACCGCCTTGATCGGTCGCCTTCATTCCCCGCACCAATCCGTCGGTGGAACCCATTCCGATGCAGCGGACCACGTCGTTTCCGATATGTTGGGCCGCCTCCACGATCAGGTTGATCCCCAATTTCGCGTCCTCGACTCTGATCGCGTTCAGAATTTGCGGAAGCTGATCGGTGGGAAACTTGATATCGACGGTGGGCCCGATCACCTGAATAATTTTGCCTGTCGCCATTTTTTCTCCTTAATTATTCGTTAATCGTGAATCGTTATTCGCTAAACGTAAGGACCAGAGAAAGAAATTTTGTATGATTTACGGTTCACGAATAACGTTTAACGTTTAACGTTGTTTTACCCCTTCAGCGCCTCACCCGCCGTCACGATTTCTAAAATTTCCTTGGTGATCGCCGCCTGGCGCGCCTTGTTCCGCATGAGGGTCAGCCGGTCGATCATCTCCTTCGCGTTGTCGGTCGCGGTCTTCATGGCGACCATCCTGGCCGAATTCTCGGCCGTAAAGGCCCCCACCAAGGAGATATACATTTTGGACGCGATGTATTCCGGAAGAAATCGATCCAGTATCTCCTGAAGGCTCGGCTCCAGAATCGTCTCGACCCGCTTCGCCGCCCCTTCCGGCTGAAGATTGAGGAACTTCACGGAGACCGGCCGGATGGTGGTCACCGAGAGATACCGCGTATAAATCAGGTGGACCTCGTCCGCCTCTCCGGTCAGGTACGCCTTCGTCAACTGATGGGTGATCTCGCTGATCTTGTGAAAGTCGGGCTTGCCGGCGATGTCGAGGTATTTAAAAAGGATCGGCCATTCCCTCTTTTTAAAATAATCATTCCCCTTTTTCCCGATCAACGCCAGTTTGACGGTCTGAGGACTCCGGCCCCGCAAAAACTCCTCCGCATGGGCGATCACATTGGCGTTATAAGAACCGCAGAGCCCCCGGTCGGAGGTAACGACGACCAGAGCGACCGTCTTGACCTCCCGGGCCTCGAAGAACGGATGGCTGAAATCTTCGCTGAACTGCTGAAGGTGAGAGAGGATCATCTCCATCTTTTCGGAAAACGGCTTGGATTGGCGGAATTTTTCTTCCGACTTCTTCAGACGGGAAGCGGCGACCATCTGCATCGTCTTGGTGATCTGCTGGGTCTTTTGCGTCCCACGAATCCGCTTGCGAAGCTCCCTGAGGGTGAGAACAGGCATCGGCTAAACCGCCTCCTCCGAGCGGAACTCCTTCTTGAAGGCCGCAAGCGCCTCGTCGATCTTACGGGTCAGGTCGTCCGTGAGGGCCTTATTTTTCTCTATTTCGCGTACGACTTCCGGATACTTCTCATCCATCATCTTTAAGAACACCTTCTCAAACTTTTCGACCTGCTCCACCGGGAGATCGTCCAACCCTCCCGAAGTACCGGCGTAAATCGCGATCACCTGACGGTAAAGGGGATAAGGCTGGTATTGCTCCTGTTTCAGTAATTCAACCATCCGCTCCCCCCGCCGCAGCTGCGCCAGGGTCGCCTTGTCCAGATCGGAGCCGAACTGGGCGAAGGCGGCCAATTCGCGGTACTGGGCCAGATCCAACCGGAGCCGCCCCGCCACCTTTTTCATCGCCTTGGTCTGCGCGTTGCCCCCGACCCGGGAGACCGAGAGGCCGACGTTGATCGCCGGACGGATCCCCGCGTAGAACAGGTCGGACTCCAGGTAGATCTGCCCGTCGGTAATGGAGATCACGTTGGTCGGGATATAGGCCGAGACGTCGCCCGCCTGCGTCTCGATGATCGGAAGCGCGGTGAGTGAGCCGGCGCCCGAATCATCATGCAGCTTCGCCGCCCGTTCTAGGAGTCGAGAGTGAAGAAAAAAGACGTCGCCGGGATAGGCCTCGCGCCCGGGCGGGCGGCGAAGCAGGAGCGACAACTGCCGGTACGCCTGGGCGTGTTTCGAGAGATCGTCATAAATCACCAGGGCGTGCCGGCCGGTATACATAAATTCTTCGCCGATCGCGCAGCCGGCGTAAGGGGCGATATACTGCATCGAGGCCGGCTCATTGGCGGTGGCCGACACGACGGTGGTATATTCCATCGCCCCGTATCTTTCCAGAATCTTCACGACCGCCGCGACATTGGACGATTTCTGTCCCACCGCGACATAGACGCAGAAGACGCCGCTCCCCTTCTGATTGATGATCGTGTCGAGGGCGATCGCCGTTTTTCCCGTCTGCCGGTCTCCGATAATCAACTCCCGCTGTCCCCGGCCGATCGGAATCATGGCGTCGATCGCTTTGAGCCCGGTCTGGACCGGCTCTTTGACCGGTTGCCGCTGGACGACGTTCGGAGCGCGCCCTTCGAGGGGCCGGAACCGGTCGGTCACGATCGGCCCCTTGCCGTCGATCGGGCGTCCCAACGCGTCGACGACGCGCCCCACCATCGCGTCCCCCACCGGGATTTGGGCGATCTTCCCGGTCCGCTTGACGACGTCCCCCTCTTTAATCCGGCTGCTGGGGCCGAAGAGGATCGCTCCGACATTGTCCTCTTCCAGATTCAAGATCATCCCCACCACGCTTTCGGGAAAAGAAATGAGCTCGCCCGCCATCGCGTCGTCCAAACCGTACACCCGCGCGATCCCGTCTCCGACCTGCAATACGGTCCCGACGCTTTCGAGTTGAAGGTCCGTTTGAAATCGCTCCAACTCCGTTTTAATAATCGACGTCACCTCTTCCGGCTTGAGCGCCATGCGATTCTCCTTTATCGTAAATCGTTAAACGTTACGGGTGGCCGTTTCTTTCCCTAGGCCATTCGTTATACGTTAACTGGACAAGACGAATCCCATTCTTTCACGAATAACGATTCACGTTTAACGAATAACGTCCGTTCCGCCGCTACGGAACTGTGTAATATAAACTTTTTTACAATCGGTTGTCAAGATAAAGGCCCGTCTGGAGAAAAACCGAGTCGCCGGGGACGACACGCGTTCAGGGTTGGGAGGAGACCTTTTTGGGAGGGCGGAGGTCGATCATCTTTTCTCCCCGGATGTATTCCCGCGTTTTATCTTCGACCTGATCCAGTCGCTTGACGATTTCACTGATTCGCATCGCCATGTCATAGAGGATGTTGACGCGATGCTTGACATCTTTCGAGAGATCGTCTTTCTGAAGAAGAAGCTGCGACTGGCCGCAGATCACCGTCAGCGGATTGTTGATCTCATGCCGGACAGACAGACTGATCGAACGGATGGCGTTGAGCCGTTCCAACAAGACGCGCTCCTGGTAGGCGTCTTCCGTGGCGAGGAAGCGTCTCACTCTCGAGACCACTTCACGCGGCTCAATCGGCTTGATAAGATAATCGTTGGCGCCCCCCTCGATCCCCTGGATTTTGGCCTCGACATCGGAACGCGCCGTCAGCATGAGGATAATCAATCCCCTTGTCTTCGGATCTCTTCGAAGTTGGTCGCACACTTCATAACCGCTCATCTTCGGCATCATCAGATCGAGGATTAAAAGATCGGGAAGATTCTTTTGAATCAGGTCCAGCGCCTCTTTTCCGTCATAGGCCGTCGTCACGCTGAAACCGGCCCCCTCGAGGGAGTCCCGGATAATCCGGACGGTGTCTTTGTTATCGTCCACCACCAAGACTTTCTTCCGACTATCCGTTCCCTGACCTATCATCGATTCTTCACCTTGGTCCATGGTGGAGCAGGGGACGCGCACGAAAACGGCGCAAAATTTTTACCAGAATTTAATTATAGCTTAACGTTTTGATGGATGTAAATATGAGGCGCCCCGGAGGGAAAGGCGGCGGAAGATAGCGGTCTAAATGAAAGAGGCGCCCCTCATCCTCG
>DATDON010000082.1:0-3872 GCA_035293225.1 Candidatus Manganitrophaceae bacterium | reverse complement strand
GCGGAGCCGGGAGATGGAAAATATCCTCCTGGAGGCGTCGGTCTGGGCGGCCCGGGGGCGTCGGGAGATTGTTTTAACCGGGGTGAATCTGGGAGAATATCGGTCGGAGGGGCGCGGCCTTTCCGATCTGATCGACGCCCTCGAAACGATCGACGGGCTTGAACGGGTCCGGATCTCCTCCATCGAGCCGACCACGGTCTCCGACCGGCTGCTTGAACAGATGGCGCGCGGCGGCAAGCTCTGTCCGTACCTTCATCTTCCCCTTCAGAGCGGAAGCGACGCGGTTCTCTCCGCGATGGGGAGGCGGTATACCCGCAAAGAGTACGTTGATTTCGTCGAGAGGGCGGTCGCCAAAGTCCCCCGTCTCGGTTTGGGAACCGATGTCATGGTCGGATTTCCGGGAGAAGGGGAGGCGGAATTCCGGGAGACTCTTTCGCTCGTTGAAACGGTCCCCTTTTCGTACCTCCATCTCTTTCCCTTCTCCATGCGGAAGGGGACGCGGGTCACGAAGATGGGGCTTCCGGCCGTTCCTTCCCGCGTCGTGAAAGAGAGAGGCAAAATCTTGCTCGACCTCTCGAAAAAGAAAAGAGAGATTTTCTATAACGGTTTTGTGGGGAAGAACGTGGAGGTCTTGTTTGAAACGAGAAATGAGGAGGGGCTGTTTGTCGGTTTGACCGACAACTATATGCGGGTCGGCGTCCCGGCCGACCGGGACCTTTCCGGACGCGTCGCGCCCGTCCGGATCGAAAAGGTCGAAGACGGGTTGGCGATCGGAGCGTTTAATTCGTCGGTAATAATCGAAAGGCAAGATCGATGAAAGTCTATTTGGAAACCTACGGCTGTCAGATGAATGAGTACGATTCGGAGTTGATCCGGTCGATCTTGAAGCCGCATGGGTACGAGTTCGCCGGGGCGGTTGAAGAGGCCGACGTGGTCTTAATGAACACCTGCGCCATTCGGGAAAACGCGCATCGAAAGGTGTTCGGCCGTCTGGACCTGCTCCGGCCGATGAAAAAAAAGAAAGACCTTTTCATCGTCGGCCTCCTCGGCTGCATGGCGCAAAACTTGAAAGAGGAACTCTTCGATCACCCCGTCGTCAATCTGATCGTCGGACCCGATAACTATAAGGCGCTGCCGGAGCTCATCGAGAAGGTGAAAGAGACCCGTGAGGATGTGATCGAGGCTTTCCTCTCCGAGTATGAAACGTACAGCGACATCGCCCCCAGCCGGGTCGAGGGGGTGAACGCCTGGATCGCCGTCATGCGGGGCTGCGACAATTTCTGCTCCTTCTGCGTGGTTCCTTACACGCGCGGTCGGGAGCGGAGCCGGCCCGTCGAGAGTATTTTAAACGAGGTCCGCGGGCTGGCCGAAAAGGGATACCGCCAGGTGACCCTCCTAGGGCAGAATGTCAACTCGTACCGGTCGGAAGGCGCCGCGTTCGCCGACCTGATCCTGCGGGTCGCCGACGTCCCGGGGATTGCGCGGGTCCGGTTCACCTCGCCTCATCCGAAGGACTTTCCGGCGCCGCTCCTGGAGGCGATCGCCGGACATCCCCGCATCTGCAAGCATATTCACCTGCCGATCCAGTCGGGGAGCGACCGGATTCTCGATTTAATGAACCGGACCTATACTCGAAAGGAATATATCGGCCTGGTGGAGAAGATCAGAAAGCTCTCCCCGGGGATCGCCCTCACCACCGATATCATCGTCGGTTTTCCGACGGAAACCGGGGAGGATTTCGAAGAGACCGTCCGGGTGATGGAGGAGGTCCGGTTCGACAGCGCCTACATCTTTAAATACTCCGAGCGGAAAGGGACCATCGCTTCCCGGAAGCATCCCGACGACGTTCCCCCTGAAATCAAGACCGAGCGGATCGTCCGGCTCTTCGACCTTCAGCGCGGGGCCTCTCTCTTAAAAAACCGGGAAAAAATCGGAGCGCGCGTCGAGGTCCTCATCGAGGGGGAGGACGAGAAAAGGCCGGGCCATCAGATGGGGAAGAGCGGCGGAAACACGACGGTCGTTTTTCCCGCCACCCCGCACGGGCCGGGCGAATTGGTCTCCGTCCGCGTTTCAGACGCCACGTCGGGCGCCCTGTTCGGCGACGCGTTACGATAGATGGGCGCCTTCCACGAGCAGGATGGGACACTGCATGTGCAGGATGGGACACTGCATGTGACAGACGGATCGATCGGGAGGGATCTCTTCCCGCTCTCCTACCACGCCGTTCTCCCGAATCCTCTCAAAGCGCTCTTGATCGTCGTCCACGGTTTGAGCGAGCATAAAGGGAGATACCGCCGCCTGCAGCGCGACCTTGCTTCCGAAGGATACGGGACCTACGCTTATGACCAGAGGGGATTCGGCCTGTCGGGGGGCGCCCGGACCTACGTTCGAGCCCACACCGATTTCCTCTTCGACCTGAAAAAGGTGTTTGAATTTGTCCGGGGGCGCCATCCCGGCCTGAAGGTGGCGCTGATGGGACATAGCTTCGGCGGGGCGGTCGCCGCCTCTTTTTGCGCTGAATATCCGAGCGAGGCCGACGGGCTGGCGTTGTCGGCCCCCGCTTACAAGGTCCCCTCCCTTCCGCTCCGTTTGGAGCTGCTCGGATATTTGTTGAATCATCTCATGCCGGCCAGAGCGATTCGGTATCAGAGCGAGCCGAAATATTTGAGCCGCGATCCGGAGATCGGCGCCGCCTTTCGAAGCGATCCGCTCGTTCAACAAGCCGGGACCCCCCGGTTTTATATCGAATTCAGAAAGATGAACCGGCGTCTTCGGCGGGAGGCGGAGAAAATCGCCGTCCCGACGTTGATTTTACAAGGGACGGAAGATCGGATCGTCATCCCTCAAGGGGCCCAAGCGTTGTATAACCGGCTGACGACGCCGCATAAGAGATTAATTTGGTATGAGGGCTTCTATCATGAGGTCTTCAATGAGATCGGGCGCGAGCGGGTGATCGCCGATCTCATTTCATGGTTGAAGGAATATATCGCATGAAAAAAATAATCTGGGGGGGGCTCTTCTTATTCTTGTTCCAAGCCGTCCCGGCGCCCGCGGAAGGGCCGTCCCTTCCTCCCGGTTTCGGAAAGGCGACGTGGGGGATGACGTCTCAAGAGCTTTTCTCCGTTTACAAAATCGCCCTGGCGCCGCCGAAAGGGGGGGCGGCGGAGGGACCCTGGGCGGTGGAGGGGCCGGCGCCGGGAGAGATTACCGTCTCCGGCGCGGCGCTCGGCGAAAAAGAGGTCCGATCGATCAGCTTCGGGTTTCATCCCCAGTGGGGGCTTTCCATCATCCACATTCGTTTTAAAGAGATGGAAGCCGCCTCCGTTCCGGAGACGCTCCTTCCCAAATGGACCGCCCGCTACGGCGCGCCGAAAGAGCGGGCGCAGGGGCCGAAGTTGATTTGGGAAGACGGCCTGACCCACATCGAGCTGACGGTCCACCGGATCTCTCCCCGTCATTCGACCCCGTCTGATCATTTGGCGCTGGTTCTCTGGAGCATTCCGTTGATGGCGAAGATCGGATTTTCGGGGGAGGACGAACCGCCCCCCGCGACGGAGGAAGAGCCGTCTCAGCCTCACGTGAAATAGGAAAACGGGGAGCGGACCGAGGTCAAAAGGCCGTCATTAATGGTGATGATGGTCGTGGCCGTGATCGTGACCGTGGTCATGATCGTCGTGGCCGTGGTCGTCGTGGCCGTGGTCGTGATCGTCATGACCGTGGTCGTGGTGATCGTCGTGGCTGTGACCGTGGTGGTCGTGGGAGTGGCCATGTATTTCAGGATTGTCGTGGTCCGGATCGCCTGTGGTGGTGTCTTTCCCTTTCCCGACCGTCAATTCGATCCGGTTGACCGATTTGACGTTGGCGCAGGCGTT
>DATDON010000081.1:0-3711 GCA_035293225.1 Candidatus Manganitrophaceae bacterium | reverse complement strand
CGGAGAATCTCCCCCGGCCCCGACCGGTCGAGCAAGCCCCCGAAGGCCCCGCCGAGGCCGATCTCTTCGACCTCCCTCCAGCGGGAGGCGCGCCATGATCGGGGAACATCTCCTCTCCATCATCCTCTTCGCCCCTTTTGTCGGGGCGACCCTTCTCTTTTTCGTGTCGAACCGGCGTCCCGACGTCGTGAAAGGGATCACGGTCGGCTTCAGCGGGATCTCCCTCGCCGCCTCCGTCCATCTCTTATACGCGTATGACCACGCGCTCGGCGGCTTTCAATTCATGGAGAAGACGGTCTGGTCGAAAGAGCTGGGGGTTTCATTCTTCCTGGGGGTGGACGGGATCGGCGCGCCGATGGTCCTCGCCTCCGCGATTTTGATGTTCGCCGGGGTCTTCGTCTCCTGGCATATTCAAGACCGCCTGAAGGAATTCTATATCAACCTTCTCGTCCTCGGCTCGGCGACGATGGGGGTCTACATGTCGCTCGATCTCTTTTTCCTCTTCTTCTTTTATGAGCTTTCCGTCATTCCGATGTACCTTTTTATCGCCATCTGGGGGAGGCACACCAAAGGCTATCTCGACATGAAGGGGGACCCGCGGCGCGATTCGGTCGGCTTTCTCTTCAACTTCAACCAGAACAGCAAAGAGTACGCCGCGATGAAGCTGACCCTCTACCTCTCCCTCGGCGCGGTGGTGGCCCTCCTGGGGATACTCCTCGTTTACGTCACGTCGGGGCTTCACACATTCGACATTCTCGCCATCGCCGAACGGGGAAACCTCCCGAAGAGCCTGCAGGGCCTCTTCTTCCTCCTGATCTTTCTCGGGTTCGCCCCGATCGCGGCGATCTGGCCGTTTCATTCCTGGTCGCCGGTCGGCTACGCCGCCGCCCCGGCCGCCGCCAGCATGATGCACGCCGGCGTCCTTAAAAAATTGGGGCACTTCACCATCATCCGAATCTGCTTCTTCCTCTTTCCGGAAGCGACCCAGGCGTGGATGCCGGTGGTGGCGGTCCTCTGCGTCGTGAACATCTTTTACGGCGGCCTCGTCGCCTTCCTCCAAAAAGACGCGAAGTTCGTCATCGGCTACTCCAGCGTCGGCCACATGGGCTATATCTTTCTCGGAATGGCGTCGCTGAATATGATCAGCCTGACCGGCGCGGTCTTTTTCCTCTTCGCCGACGCGATGGCGATGGGGCTCCTCTTCGCCCTCGCCGGATTCGTCTACCGCCAGACAAAGACGATGGACATCCCCTCGATGGGGGGCTTGGCGGGCCGGATGCCGTTTGTCGCCGCCTGTTTCGTGATCGGTTCCGCCGCCTCCTTCGGCCTTCCGGGCGGGATGAATTTCATCGGCGAGTTGATGGTCTTTCTGGGAAGCTGGGAGGTCTATCCGGTTCAGACGATCCTGGCGGTGATCGGCGTGACGATCACCTGGGCCTATTACTTCCGAATGATGCGGGGGATGTTCTTCACCCCGGCCAATCCGGCGATGGCGGCGGTCCAAGACGCCCGGCTCTGGGTCGACCGGCTCCCGTTGGTCCTGCTGGCGGCGATCACCCTCTTTTTCGGCCTCTTCCCCTCGCAATTTATTCATGTGATTCAGTCGGGCGTCTCGCCGATTTTGGAGCGAATGGAGGCCGGCGCGCCCGATCCGACGGCGACGCCGGTCCGCGCGCCGATCGAAGGAGAATTCAAATGACCCCTCTCTCATTCGCCGATCTCAACCTGACGTTGATGGCGCCCGAACTTTGGATGACCCTGCTCTGTTGCGTCGTCTTATCGATCGACTTTATCTTCCCCAAATTTTCAAAAACGGGGCTCGCCTACCTCTCCATCGGCGGGATGGCGCTGATCACCCTGGAGCTGATCGGGTTCGCGCTTCATTCGGTCGAAGGAACCCTCTTTAATACCATGTTCGTTCTCGACAAGCTTGCGATCTTCTTCAAGATATTCATCTTGGTCTCCACGATTTTGACCATTTTGGCCTCGATCGATTACCTGAAAAAGATACCCTATTTTCGCGGGGAATATTACTTTCTGATCCTGTTCGCCGCCCTCGGGATGATGTTCATGGCGTCGGCGAACGATTTCCTCTCCCTCTTCATCACAATGGAATTTTCGACGTTCGGATTTTACATCCTGGTCGCCTATTTGAGGGAAGATTTCAAGTCGAACGAGGCCGGCATTAAATTTTTCATCCTGGGGGTGCTGGCCGCTTCGTTGATCGCTTACGGGATCAGCTTGATCTACGGGACCACGGGGAGCATTCTCTTCAACGAGATCGCCGCGATGAATCCAAAAATCTCGATCGGACTCATCGTGGGGCTCCTCTTCGTCTTTATCGGGTTGGGCTACAAAGTCGGCGCGGTCCCGTTCCATACCTGGATTCCGGACGTTTACGAAGGGGCGCCGACGCCGGTCACCGCTTACCTCTCCATCGTCCCGAAGGCGGCCGCATTCGCCCTCTTTCTCAGGGTCGTCCTCGCCGTCTTCGTCGATCTGCAAGCCGAGTGGCAATGGATGATCACCTGGGTGTCGATCCTCTCGATGACCTATGGAAACATCACGGCGATCGCGCAGAAGAACATGAAGCGGCTTCTCGCCTACTCCGGGATCGCGCAGATCGGGAATATCCTGATCGGCCTCGCCGCCGGCTCCAAAATGGGGGGAGATTCCATCCTCTTTTATCTTCTGACCTATCTCTTCGCCAACATCGGGGCCTTCGTCGTCGTGATCATCTTTTCGAATCTGACCCACCTGGACGACATCGAGGACTTCGCCGGGCTCAACCGCCGCTCCCCCTTGCTCGCCTTCGCCATGCTCGTCTCCCTCCTCTCCCTCGCCGGCGTCCCGCCCCTCGCCGGGTTCGTCGCCAAGGTCTATATCTTCGCCGCGGCGGTCTATCAGGGGCTCCTCCTCTTGGTGACGGTGGGGCTGATCAATGTCGTCATCTCTTTTTACTATTATTTGATCGTGGTCAAAAAAATATACACCCTCGAACCGAAAGAGACCGCCCCCATTCCCCTCTCCTGGCCGCTCAAAGCTGCCCTCTACGCCTGCATCGCCGGCGTCCTCATTCTCGGTATCTGGCCCCAACCCTTCATCGACTTCTCCGTCGCCGCCACCGGCGTGTTTACCCACCTGACGCCGAGGTAGCGACAGGCCCAAAAAAAGGGCTTGACATTCCGTATCACTTATTGTATCTATTCTTTACTTTCCTTATTTCGCCATCATCCTTTCCTTATTTCCAATCCTTTCTGATCGAATAGACTCATTTAAGGCTTGAACGCTTTTCAGGGCTGACATCTCTTCGGGTATGTAAAAAGCGGCCGGCGGTTTTGAACGGCCGATGTTTGAACACCCTAAAAGGAGGAGGCCATGCGTATCATTGCCTTGATTAATCAGAAGGGCGGATGTGGTAAGACCACCACCGCGGTCAATCTCTCCGCCTGTCTCGCGCGTCACGGGAAAAAAGTTCTCCTGATCGACCTCGATCCCCAAGGCCACGCTTCTTTGGCGCTGGGCGTCCCTCCGGAAGAGATTTCGTTTGGGATGGCGTCGGTTCTCTCCCAAGAAGCCGCCATCGAAGAGATCCTCATCAAGGGACCCTATCCCGGCCTCGACCTCGCCCCCTCTAATCTTCGGTTGGCCGCTCTGGAACAGCAGCTCTCCGGCCTACCTCAAAGAGAGGAGCGGCTGCTCGAATCGCTT
>DATDON010000080.1:0-2301 GCA_035293225.1 Candidatus Manganitrophaceae bacterium | reverse complement strand
AATCGAGGAATTCAGCCGATTGGCGAATACCCTACCACAGGAAGCGTCTTATCCTGTTGATCATTGAGAGCACTCTGTGATATAGTAAACCATTTGAAAAAGCGATGTATTAAATGAGCCATCCCGAAAAAATCACGGCGCCCCTCACGGCGCCCCTTAAGATACTCCCCTTGGGCGGCCTCGGCGAAGTCGGCATGAACATGTTGCTCTTGGAATACGAGGGGTCGATCGTGATCATCGACGCCGGCCTCATGTTCCCGGAACACGATATGCTGGGGGTCGATATCGTGATCCCCAATTTCACGTATCTCCGCGATCCGTCCAAAAAGGTGTTGGCCCTCTTCCTGACGCACGGCCATGAAGACCACATCGGAGCGGTTCCTTACCTCTTGCGGGAGATGGACGTCCCGATTTACGGCGCCCCTCTCACCCTCGGATTCCTCGCCGAAAAGTTAAAGGAACACCAGCCGCATCTCCTACTTTCGGAGACGGGCCGCCCGATCGAGCCGAGGCTGATCTCGATCAAGCCGAGGGACCCTGTCTCCGTCGGCCCTTTTCTCGTCGAAGCGATCAGCGTGACCCATAGCGTGGTTGACAGCTTCGCCTACGCGATCACCACGCCGGTGGGCCGGATCATCCACACGGGGGACTTTAAAATCGATCCGACGCCGATGGGAGGGGCTCCCCTCGACGTCGAGCGATTCATCGAGTACGGAAACGAAGGGGTCCTGGCCCTGTTGTCGGACAGCACCAATGCGGAACGGCCCGGGTATACCGGCTCGGAGAAAAAAGTCCAAGAAAGCTTCGAACGCCTCTTCTCGGAAATCGAGGGGAGGATCATCATCTCCACCTTTTCCTCCAACATCCACCGGATCGAGCAGATCGCCCAAATCGCCTTCCGACACGGCCGGAAAATCTTCTTTTCCGGAAAAAGCGTCGTCACCAACGCCCGGATCGCCCGCGAAATGGGATACCTCTCTTTCCCGCTGGAGCAGATTTCCCCGCTCGAGGAGTTGAGAAAAACGCCCGATTCCCAGACGGTGATCATCACCACCGGAAGCCAAGGCGAGCCGATGTCGGCCCTTTTCAGGATGGCGACCGACGAACATAAGCAGATTCAAATCAAGCCGGGGGACACCGTGATCCTGTCGGCCCGCGTCATTCCGGGAAACGAAAAAGATATCTCGCGGGTGATCAACCATCTCTTTCGGAAAGGGGCGCGGGTCCTCCATGAGCGGATCGCGCCGGTCCACGTCTCCGGCCACGCCAGCCAGGAGGAGCAGAAAAAGATGCTGGAGTGGACCCGGCCGAGGTTCTTCATCCCGATTCATGGGGAGTACCGCCAACTCGTCTCTCACGCCGCTCTCGCGCGGGAGACCGGCGTGGGGCCGGATCGGATTTCGATTGTTGAAGACGGGGAAGAGCTTCTCCTAAGTCCGGACCGCTGCGAAAAGGGGGCGTCCCGGCCGGCCGGAAAGGTTTATATCGACGGGAACGGCGTCGGAGACGTCGAAACATCGACGCTGAAAGAACGGCGGCGCCTCGGCTCCGACGGGATGATCATCGTGACGCTGGCGCTGGAAAAAGAGGGAGGGAAAATCCGTTCCGGGCCGACGATTCTTTCCCAAGGTTTCAGTTTCATCGATTCGGAACATCCCTTTTGGGAAGAGATGGAGCAGACGGTTGAGAATCTATTCCGACAATGGGACGCGGAATCGAATGGGACCCCGGATGGGGCGCTCGACGGCAAAGAAGAAATCGAGACCCAAATACGGCGAACCCTGAAAAAGTTGATCTCCAAAAAAATGAACCGTTACCCCGTGATCGTTCCGAACGTTATTCTGATCTAGACGAGAGAGGCGCGCCGCTCATGCCTAAAAACAATCACGATCACGCCGATGAGGCGATCGGGATTTTCTTGATGGTGATCGGGCTCCTCCTGGGAATCAGCCTGCTCACCTATCATATCGAAGACCGATCCTTCTCCACCCTTTCCTCCTCGCCCCGGATTCAGAACGCGGTCGGAAAGGTCGGCGCCGCCGTCTCCGACCTTTTTTTCCAGCTCGTTGGCGTCGGCGCCTATCTCTTCCCTTTCTTTTTGATCGCGCTCGGGTGGAAATTCTTCCGGACGGAGGGGGAAAAGATCCCCCGCAGGGCCTTTGTCGGCTTTCTCCTCCTGGTCGTGACCCTCTCCTCTTTCGCGGAGTCGCTGAAAGATCGATCGGCCGGCGCCGTCCCGGCGCCCCACCTGGAAGGGGGAGGCGCCGGACGCCTTCTCTCCCATTTTTTCCTCAACTACTT
>DATDON010000079.1:0-5841 GCA_035293225.1 Candidatus Manganitrophaceae bacterium | reverse complement strand
GGAAATAGTTTTTCCTCCTCCAAAAAGGAGGAGGAATATTTTAAGGCCTCAAAACTCTAACCAAGCCGTCCTCAAATCCAACGAGCCTCCTCGGCGGCGCGCCCCCACGGCGGGGCTTGGGGCAGCGCCCCATTCCCCTCTCTCCTATTGACACCTCCTTCCCAAAAGCATAGATTTAAATCATGGACCCTCACGCCTCCTCCGAGCCCTCAGCGCTCATCATCGAACATCTCCCCCGCCTCCCCAAGGGGAAGGCGCTCGATATTGCGACGGGGTATGGACGCAACGCCCTCTACCTGGCCGCCCACGGCTACGACGTCGAAGCGCTCGACCGGGATGAAGCGGGGCTGGCCTTCATCCGGGCCGAGGCGGAAAAACACCGCCTCCCCTGCGTCGCAACCGCGGTCGATCTGGAAGGGGAAAAACCTCTCCCCGGCCGGGATTACGCGTTGATCACCTGTTTTTACTATCTCGACCGGAAGCTGATCCCTCACATCAAAGAGGCGCTTAAGAAGGGGGGGGTCCTCGCATATGAGACGTTTCTCATCGATCAACATGAGCGCTTCGCCAAACCGGCCCGGAGAGAGTTTTGTTGGGGCCACAATGAACTCCTCCGCCTTTTTCTCGATACTCGGATCCTCTTTTACTTCGAAGGGTTCAAGGAGGAGCGCTGGATCGTTGAACTCATCGCGGAGCGGATATAAAACATTTTCCCCGACTGGAGTATCACCATGGAACTGGGCGATAAGATCAGAAAAGTGAGCGAGGTGGTTTGGGAGGTCGACCGAACGTATAAAGAGGGGATGCGCGTGCCGGCGCGAATCTACGGGACCGAGCGGCTCATCCGGGAGATGGATCAGGCGGTCCTTGAACAGATCACCAATGTGGCGACCCTTCCCGGCATTCTTCGTTACGCCTACTGTATGCCCGACGGCCACTCCGGCTACGGCTTTCCGATCGGCGGCGTCGCGGCGATGGACGCCGAAGCGGGGGTGATCAGCCCGGGGGGGATCGGGTTTGATATCAACTGCGGCATGCGCCTGGTCCGGACCGATCTGACCGAGGAAGAGGTGAAGCCGAAGCTGATCCCCCTCGTCGACCTCCTTTACCAACGGGTTCCGGCCGGCGTCGGGAGCAAAGGCTTCGTCAAGTTGTCGCCGCAGGAGTTTAAGGAGGTCATCGTTGGAGGGGGGCGATGGTGCGTTAAAAATGGCTACGGCTGGGCCGATGACCTGGAGACGACGGAGGAGGGGGGCTGTATCGAGGGGGCCGACCCTGAAAAAGTCAGCAAAAAGGCGATCGACCGCGGACTCGGCCAGATCGGGACCTTGGGCTCCGGAAACCATTACCTGGAGATCCAGGTGGTGAAGGAAGAACATATTTTTGACCGGAAGATCGCCGAGGCGTTCGGTCTCTTCCCGAACCAGGTGGTGGTCATGTTCCATTGCGGATCGAGGGGGTTCGGCCACCAGGTGGCCACCGATTACCTTCAGCTTTTCCTCGGCGTAATGGAGTCGAAGTACGAGATCAAGATCCTCGATCGGGAGCTGGCCTGCGCCCCGTTTCGATCCCCCGAGGGAAGGGACTACTTCGCGGCGATGAAATGCGCCCTGAACATGTCCTTCGCCAACCGGCAGACGATCCTCCATCGGATTCGCGAATCCTTTGAAAAAGTGTTTGGAAAGGGGGCGGAAGCGCTCGGTATGCGGATGATCTACGATGTCGCCCACAACACCGCCAAACTTGAGCGCTATCGGATCAACGAAAAATGGAGGGAGGTCCTGGTCCATCGAAAAGGGGCGACCCGCGCCTTCGGTCCAGGCCATGAATCGATCCCGGAGCGGTACCGTCCCTACGGGCAACCGGTGATCATCGGCGGAAGCATGGAGACCGGAAGCTATCTCCTCGTCGGGACCGAGGGGGCGATGTCCGAAACCTTCGGAAGCGCCGCGCACGGTTCAGGCCGAACGATGAGCCGGACCCAGGCCCGCAAAAAATTTCGCGGAGACCAGCTTCAAAAAGATCTGAAGGCGAGAGGGATTTATGTCCGCACGGCCTCTTACGCCGGTCTGGCTGAAGAAGCCGGTCCTTCTTATAAAGATATCGATGAGGTGATCGAGGCGTGCGATCGGGCCGGAATCTCCAAAAAGGTCGTCAAATTCGTCCCGATCGGAAACGTCAAAGGGTAAGGAGTTTAAAACAAAAGGCCAAGAACAAAGCCGCTTTTTCGGGGAATGAATGTCCTACCGTTTTATCGAAGAGTTGACCCTGGCCGACGTGGCGTTTGAGGCCGACGGTTCCACCCTCGAAGAGCTTTTCGCCTCGGCCGGATTGGCGTTGAACGCCACGCAGGTCGGCAATATCGGGGAGATTCAACATAAGGAATCCCGTCCCTTCGATCTGACCTTCAAGGCGGTCGATATGCTCCTGTTCAACTTTCTTCAGGATATCATTTATTGGAAAGATGTCGACCAGATCCTCTTTGGATCATTCGACCTGACGATTCAGAAAGAGGAGGGGGCCTATCACTTGACCGGCGCAGGCCGGGGGGAGCGAATCGATCCGGCCCGGCATCATCTGCTGGTCGATGTGAAGGCCGTTACGATGCACAAGTTCGAGGTGACAGGCGGCCTAAACGGTTGGAAGGCGACGGTGGTTCTGGATATCTGATTTGACGGGGAAATCCGGAAAGGCAAGACATTTCAGGAAAACCCTAAAAAGGCCCCGAACGAAGGGAACCGGTCCTCCCGGAGCTTGTTCCAGAGATACGACTCCTCGTGCGCGAGGAGCGGGTAGTCATACCCATGCATTCTCCTCACGCCGATCACTTTCCCGGCGAGGGTCATCACCTTCCCCTTTTTAAAAAGAACCCCGTCCAGACGCTCCGGGAAAATGACGAAGAACCGCTCGCCGGGGTCAAATCCCAAAGCGGGATGGGTCCCTTTGTAGAGCGGGATCTCGGCGAACTCCACCTCCGTTTTGGATCCCACCGTCCGCGCCCGCAAAATCTCTCCTCCCAGCAAAATGACCTTTCCGATATGCTCCTTCGGGTCGGCGAGAATCTCTTCGAAGAGGGTCTCGTGATCCGCGGTCGATTGAATTTCCGGGGAGAGGGCCGCCCGGCAGGCCGTTAGAGAAAAAAGGATGAAAAGGAAATAAAGCCGCATCACGCCTTTCATGGTTTTCGCGTCACCTCAAACCATTCCCCGAAAGTCATGGTTCACGAAGTTATTCTTCCTCTTTGCGCAGTTTGGCGAGCACCGTGTAATCTTCCAGGGTCGTGGTGTCTCCGACCGTTTCGCGCCCCGCCGCGATATCCCGCAGGAGTCTTCGCATGATCTTCCCGCTTCGGGTCTTCGGAAGGTTTTCGGCGAAACGGATATCGTCCGGGCGCGCGATGGCGCCGATCTCCTTGACCACGTGGGCGCGAAGCGCCTTTTTGAGCGACTCGCTGGGGGTATTCCCCAGCTCCAGGGTGACAAAAGCGGCGATGGCGGTCCCTTTAACGTCGTCGGGCCGGCCGACGACCGCCGCTTCGGCGACGGTCGGGTGGGAGACGAGGGCCGATTCGATCTCCATCGTGCCGAGGCGATGCCCGGCGACGTTCATGACGTCGTCGACGCGCCCCATCACCCAGAAGTAGCCGTCTTTATCCCGCCGGGCGCCGTCTCCGGTAAAGTAGACGCCCGGAATCTCGTTCCAATACTGTTCCTTATATCGCTCCGGATCGCCCCAGACGGTCCGCAGCATCGACGGCCAAGGGCGTTTGATGACGAGATATCCCCCCGCATTCGGCGGGACCGGCCTTCCCTCTTTGCCGACCACATCGACGACGATCCCGGGAAAGGGGAGGGTGGCGGAGCCGGGCTTGGTCGGAACCGCGCCGGGGAGCGGCGTGATCATAATCGCCCCGGTCTCCGTCTGCCACCAGGTGTCGACGATGGGACATTTCCCCTTTCCGATCTCCCGATGGTACCACATCCAGGCCTCCGGATTGATCGGCTCCCCAACCGTTCCGAGGAGGCGAAGGCTGGAAAGATCATGCCGCTTCGGCCACGCTTCCCCCATCTTGATCAACGCCCGGATCGCGGTGGGGGCGGTATAAAAGATGTTCACGCGATATTTATCGACGATTTCCCAGAGCCGGTCGGGCTGCGGATAAGTCGGCGCCCCTTCGTACATGACGGAGGTCGCCCCGTTGGAGAGGATTCCGTAAATGACGTAGGAGTGGCCGGTGACCCACCCGATATCGGCGGTGCACCAATACGTGTCGTTCTCTTTCAAGTCGAAAACCCACCGCGCGGTGACCGTCGTTCCCAGAAGGTATCCCGCCGTCGTATGGACGACCCCTTTCGGTTTCCCGGTCGTCCCGCTGGTGTAGAGGATAAAAAGCGGATGCTCGGCGTCGAGCGGCTCGGCTTTACATCGGTCCGAGGCGGTCTTCATCAGATCATGCCACCAGAAATCCCTGCCGGCTTGCATCTGAATCGGGATACCGGTCCGGCGGACGACGACGACCTTTTCAACGCCGGGCGATTCCTTCAGCGCCTCATCCACTTTATCCTTCAGGGTGACCACTTCCCCTTTTCGATATCCCCCGTCGGCTGTGACGACCCATTTGGCCTGGGCGTCATTGATCCGGTCCCGCAGCGCGGCGGAGGAGAAACCGCCGAAGATGATCGAGTGGGTCGCCCCGATCCGGGCGCAGGCGAGCATCGCGATCGGAAGCTCCGGAATCATCGGCATGTAAATCGCAACCCGGTCCCCCTTCGAGACCCCCGATCCTTTCAAGACATTGGCGAACTTGCAGACTTCCCGATGGAGGTCCTGATAGGTGAGGGTTCGGGAATCCCCCGGCTCTCCCTCCCAGATAATCGCCGCCTTGTTTTTCCTCCAGCCGTCGAGGTGGCGATCAAGGCAGTTGAAGGAGACGTTGATCTTCCCCCCCACAAACCATTTCGCGAAGGGGGGCTTCCAATCGAGCGTCTTTTTCCACGGTTTGAACCAGACCAGCTCCTTGGCCAAACCGGCCCAGAAGGCCTCCGGGTCTTTCTCCGCTTTCTTGCGGAGCCGTTGGACCTCTTTCAGACTTTTGATATGGGCCTGTCGGCTGAATTCTTTTTTAGGTTTGAAGAGACGACGTTCGTGTAAAACGGAGGTGATATCTGTTTCCGCGGCCATCTTTCCTCCCGCCGTTGCAAGGATGATTCTCTGAAGAAGTTTGCGGTCAAGAGCGCCGCAGAATATTCGGGTTCATTGTAATGAATCAGAGAGGAAATTGTCAACGCAAAACCACCCGGGGGGTCGCTCGACTCCTTGCGCGGGGGTCTCCTTTATGGTACAGTTTGACGGTTTTGCCCACAGGTTCACTCCTTCTCGATTTCCTTTTAATCCTTGGATGTTTTTGACCCGGCCGAATGGATTTTGTTAAACTAACGATAGAAACCAAAAGAACGGAGAGGGGGGAAGGAGCGGTCCTCTCCTCTTCCGCAGATCGCTTCCTCTCGGTGATGACTTATAACATTCGTCATGGAAGAGGGCGGGACGGTCGGGTCGATCTCGACCGTATCTGCGCCGTCATTCAAGAGGGAAGGCCAGATCTGATCGCCCTTCAGGAGGTCGACCGGGGGATGACCCGAAGCGGCCGGATAGATCAAGGAGCGAGAATCGCCGATCGGCTGGAGATGCATTGGGCGCCCGGACATAACGGGACCTTGGAGGGAGGGGTTTTCGGAAATGTCCTCCTCTCCCGCTGGCCTTTGACGCCGTTGGAAAACATCGACTTGACCGTTCCGGGGCGTGAACCGAGGGGCGCCCTCTTAACGGAGATCGGCCACGAAG
>DATDON010000078.1:0-6145 GCA_035293225.1 Candidatus Manganitrophaceae bacterium | reverse complement strand
CGGGATCAGATCCTCGGGACGACCGGTGAGGCGGATGTCGGGTTTTTAGCCATTGCGAGTAAAGAATTCGATCGGGTGATGGCGCATATCAATTTCGGATATATTTTTATCGGTAATCCCCCATTGGAGGATAGAGCGGACCAGCTCCGCTACTCGTTGGGGTTGGAATTCAAAACGGAGGAAGAGTTGGTCCGACTGATCGGAGAAATATCGGGCGGGGTGGAGGTCGGAGAGGCGGCGTCCAACGGGTCTTTGAACCTCTTGGGCGCCGTTTCGTATATGGCGGACCGGAATGTGACGTTGGACGCGTCCCTCGGATTCGGGCTGACCCAAGATTCCCCGGACTATCTCTTCAGTCTCGGGATGGTCTCTTTCTTTGATTGATTCCCTTCGTTACGCCCCTTCGGTTCCATTTCTAGCCGTCTTGGCCGGTCTTTTATTGGAATGTAGGTTTTGCTCCGCCTCAACCAAGAGACTCTCGCCGTTTTCGGTCGAATAGCTGCTGAAGCCGAACGCGGTTTTCAAATTGAATTTTCGCTTTGCGTCTTCCCATTCCACCGCTTCAATTATTTTCTTGATCTGCTCCGAAAAGCGAATCGTTTCATCCAAGGTCCGGTATGGCAGAAGCCAGATGAAAATAGAGTCTTTTTTATAGGAAATCGCTTCCGAAGCCTGTTTACGGGAGGTCAAGATTTTGGAGAGTTGGAGCAAAATGCGATTTTTGTCGAAAGAAGATTTGACTTGAGGAGGAAAGAAAACCTGGATGGCCATGCAGCTGAGGGGCCGATCCGATCGCTCGGCTTCGAAGATTTCCTCATTCAGGCGGACCTCCAGATAGAGGCTGGACGCCAGGCCGTTGGAATGGGTTCCCGCAAGGCCGTTTTCCGCCGGCTTCCCTTGGATGTTGACCGGTTGTCCGGGAGCCGATCTTAAATCGACGATCTCTTTATGGACTTTTTCCGCCGCTTTGCTGACAAAAAAACCTTCTTCCGTTAATTTCTTGACCCTTTTTAGGGTTTCAACGTCTTCGTCGGTGTAATGATTAAAGACTTTAGACCCGTGTATTTTTTTGGTGGGTTTAATGACTCCGATCATGGACCAATAACCGAGCTGACGATGTGAAATGCCGACCAATTGGCAGACGCTTTTAGGACCATACGTTCTTTTGTTATTATCCATCATATTCATATTTTCCATATTTGTCCTCCTGTCCAATATAATATGGAGGGACCCATTTATACCCGGGTAAATTGCAAAGAAAATGCCGATAAAATGTGATTTATGTCGCTGGGCATAAGGGAGATTTATAGCGTGAATTCAAGAGCTTAGGCTTGCGCTGTTTTGAGAGATCGGAAGCTGAGGGTTAGAACGTCTTTGATCGTTGTCGTGTGTGGAAGGGGATTACTTACCAACCTGCCGTAAATTGTCACGCGCTTTTATGTTTTTTTAGCCAGCCTTTACCACCTTGCCTGTTTTAATACAAGCGGCGCATACACGAATTCGCCTGATCGTTTTTCCGATGAGCGCTCGAATATTTTGCAAATTAGGTTGAAAGACCCGCTTTGTCTTATTGTTGGCGTGGCTGACCGAGTTGCCTACCTGACGCCTCTTACCGCAAATCTCACAAATCTTTGCCATTTAAAGTCCTTTTCTTCAAAACGCGTTGATAAAAAAAACGCCCTATGCTATCATGGTTTTTTATAAATAGCAAGAAAAAATCTCCCGAATCGATCTATATTCCGGTGAGTTGTTCCGTCCTTGCATTCGTTGAAAAAATAAACCGATTGTAAAAGAGTTCGATGTATCCATCCCGATTTGCTGAGGTTGAATTTCCCTGGAAGCAGGCGGCCCAATATCTCAAAGGGATCGGGCCGAGGCGAGCGATCCTGTTGGGAAAGCTGGGAATCGAGACACTGGAAGATCTTCTTTATTTCTTCCCGTTCCGGTACGAAGACCGAAGGGAGCTTAAAAAAATCGGAGCGCTTCAGCCCGGCCTGGAGCAGACCGTCGTGGCCGAGGTAAAAGCGGTCGCGCTGGCCCAGACCCCGCGCAAGAAGATGAAGATCGTCGATCTGGCGGTTTCAGACGGCACCGGCCTCCTCCATGTGAAATGGTTTAATCAGCCTTATTTGAAAGAACTTTTTAAAAGCGGCGAAAAGGTGATGCTCAGCGGAAAGGTGAAGGTCAACTATTATGGAGGGCGGCGCCTCGAAATGGAAAATCCCCAATATGAGAAGGTGGATGAGGAGGAACCTCAGCTCCACATGGGGAGGATGGTCCCGATCTATCACGAGACGAAGGGGCTCACCAGCCGGGTGATTCGCGCATTGATAAAGCGGGTTCTCGACCAATATTCTGCGAAGATTCCGGAGATGGCGCCTGAAAGGTTGATCCGGAAGTATCAATGGATGCCTCTCTCCGAGGCGATTTCCGAGGCGCATTTTCCTTCGGCGTCATCCGATTTGTCGCTTTTGAACGGCGGGAGAAGCCCGGCGCGCCGCCGGCTTTCGTTCGACGAGCTTTTTTTGCTTCAAATCGGGCTGGCGATTCGCAAAAAAGGGGTGGCGGAAAAGACTCCGGGAATTTCTTTCGACGTTTCCGGTTCGCTTTTGGACCGGCTTCGCGGCCTGATCCCTTTTCGGTTGACCCCCGCGCAGGAGAAAGTCTTGTCCGAGATAAAGAGGGATATGGCGGGAGTTTATCCGATGAACCGCCTGGTCCAGGGGGATGTCGGTTCAGGCAAAACGTTGGTCGCCTTGATGGCGATCCTCATCGCGATTGAAAACGGCTGCCAGGCGGCGCTGATGGCGCCGACCGAGATTTTGGCCGAGCAGCATTTCCTCTCGCTCCGGGGCTATCTTGAAAAACTGGAGAAATCGGCGGTGTTGTTGACGAGCGAGATGAAAAAAGCGGACAAAGAGGAAACGCTCGGCCGAATCGAATCGGGGGAGGCGGACCTGGTGATCGGGACCCACGCGTTGATTCAGGAAGGGGTCCAATTTAAAAAGCTCGGTCTGGCGGTGGTGGATGAACAACACAAATTCGGCGTCTTGCAGCGGGCCAAGCTGACCCGGAAGGGGGTTCGTCCCGATGTTCTGATTATGACGGCGACCCCGATCCCGCGGACGCTGGCGCTGACCTTATACGGCGATTTGAATATCTCGGTCATCGATGAACTCCCTCCCGGAAGATCTCCCATTCAGACCCATCTTTTCTACGGCAAGCAGCGGGAACGCGCCTATCATCTGGTCGAAAGAGAGTTGGCGAAGGGGAGGCAGGCTTACGTCGTTTGTCCCCTGGTGGAAGAATCTGAAAAGGTCGATTTGAAGGCGGCGATCGAAATGTCCGCCGCGCTCCAGAAGGAGGTTTTTCCGCATCGGAGGATCGGCCTGCTCCATGGAAAGCTCAAGAGGGAAGAGAAAGAGTCGATCATGCGGGAGTTCAAGGAGGGTCGGATCGATCTGCTGGTCGCGACCACGGTGGTGGAGGTGGGAATCGACGTCTCAAACGCCACCGTGATGTTGATTGAGCATGTCGAGCGCTTCGGCCTGTCGCAGCTTCACCAGCTTCGGGGCCGGGTGGGGCGGGGAAAGGAGCAGTCTTATTGCTTGATGGTCGCCGAATTTCCTCTCTCTCGGGAGGGGAGGCGACGCCTCGAGGCGATGGTCAAGAGCAACGATGGTTTCAAAATTGCGGAGATCGACCTGGAAATTCGCGGGCCGGGGGAGTTTTTCGGGACGCGCCAATCGGGCCTGCCTGAATTGCGCGTTGCGAATCTGGCGCGGGACATCGACATTTTGGAGGCGGCCCGTCAAGAAGCCTTCGAATGGATCGAACGGGATCCGAATTTAGACCGGCCAGAGAGCCGCCCGATCCGCTCTTTTCTGGAGAGAAAGTGGAAAGGAAAGCTGGAGTGGCTGACCACGGGATAAAGAGGAGGTCGTAAAGATGTCGCTTTCTTGGCGGGTCCTCTTGAAAGAATGGTTGAAATTCGAGAAAAAAACGAAGCGATGGAGCGAGGAAGCCGCTCAAGGCTGGAGCACGGTTCAAGCGGGGACGGCCTCTCTGACCGACCGGTCTTTTAAGGAAGTGGAATCGATCCGGCTCCATTACCGTTTGGAGCGGGTGAATCGAAAACTCATGCAGGCGTACCGGTCGCTTGGGAAAAAGGTGTCGGACCATTGGGCGGCGGACGGACATCCTCTCACCGAAGAGGAGAAAAAGCGCGAATTTCGACGGATTCATCTCTTATTGGATGAGCAAAAAAAGGTCATGGATCAAATCGAGGAGATGGAAGTCTCGTTCTCCTCCGATGAGAAGCCTTTGTCTTGAGGAGGAAGCGGAGCGATGGCGGTTTTGGCGGCGATTGATATGGGGACGAACACCTTTCGGCTTCTGGTCGCCGAAATGCGGGACGGCGCTTCGATGAAGCCGCTCTATTCCGAAAATAGAATCGTCCGCTTGGGAGAAGGCTTCGGAGAAAAAAAGGAGATCCTTCCCGCCGCCGCGGAGCGGGCCGTCGCCGCGCTCTCCCATTTTCAAGAGACCCTCCAAAAATATCGGATCGATGATCTCGCGGTGGTGGGGACGAGCGCGATCCGCGAGGCCGCGAACCGGGCCGACTTCTTACGGGAGGTGAAGCGCCGGACCGGTTTTGACGTTCAGGTCTTATCGGGCGAAGAAGAGGCCCTTTACGTTTTTTTGGGGGTGAATCTGGTGATGAAAAATGAGACCGACGCGATGTTGGTGATCGACATCGGCGGCGGGAGCGCCGAATTTATCGGCGCGGAGGGGGACACTCCGACCTTTCTCTTAAGCGCGGAGTTGGGGGTGGTTCATTTGACTGAAAAGTATCTCCATTCCGATCCGCCGGCGGCGGAGGAGCTGAAGTCGCTGCGGTCGGCGATCGACAAGGTCGTCAAGCCGATCGGTTATCATTTCCCTCCGAAAGGGCGGCTGGTGGGAACGGCCGGGACGGTCACCACCTTGGCGGCGATGGATCAACGCCTCTCCGTTTACGATCCGGAAAAGATCAACCGCTATCCCCTCTCGCGCGCTTCCGTGGAGCGGCTTTTTAAAGAGTTGTCTTCGATGACCCTGGAGGAGCGGAGAAAAATTCCGGCCCTGGAAAAGGGGAGAGAGGATATTCTGATTCCGGGATGTTTGATCTTGTTGGCGGTGATGGAGCTTTTTGGGTACGATCCGGTCTATGTCAGCGATTACGGCCTGCGGGAAGGAATGTTGGCGCATCGGTATCAAAACCAATTTGAAAAGAAAGAATAGGAGGAAGGGCGTTTTATGCCGGAAAAGAGATGCGGCTCCGAGGTGATCGATATTCAGGACTTGACCTATGATGTCAAGGAGATCACCCTGAGGCTCATCGACCCGCCGGAGGCGCCCTTTATCGCGGGGCAGTATATCTCCATTCAGGTCACCGAGATTAAAGACGGTCATCGCCGCCTCAATAACCGGCCCTATTCGATCGTCTCCCCTCCGGAAGAAAAAGGGGTGATCAAGTTGTGCGTGAATCTCGTTCGCGGTGGGCCCGGCTCAAGCTATCTCCACTCCCTCCGCCCGGGAGACAAGGTAGAGTTTCTTTACCCGCTCGGTTATTTTGCGATCGATGAGGCGCCGCAGAATTCGCTTCTTTTCGCGGCGACCGGGACGGGGATCGCCCCGATCAAATCGATGGTCCTCCACCTCCTCCGGATCGGCGCCGAGCGCCCGATGACCCTCTACTGGGGCCTCCGAAAAGAGGAGGATATTTACTATCAGGAAGAGTTTTCCGAATTAGCCCGCCGGCATCCTTTTTTCCGCTTTATATCGACGTTATCCCGACCTTCTCCCGACTGGAAAGGGGCCCGGGGGCGGATTACCACGCATATTTCTCAAGAGATCCGATCGGTCGAACGTCTCGAAGCCTATCTCTGCGGGAACGGCGCGATGATCAAAGAGGTCCGCGCGATCCTGATCGAAAAAGGGATGCCTCGAAAATCAATCCACTTTGAAAAGTTTTATAACTGATACAAACGTCTTGATGGTACACAAGCGGGTGGCTGTTATTTTTCCCCTCCTCACCTTCCCTTACACCCTTACAAAGGAGAGGAAGGATTCGCGGTGGAAGTGATCAGGACGCGCCCAATGT
>DATDON010000077.1:0-3014 GCA_035293225.1 Candidatus Manganitrophaceae bacterium | reverse complement strand
TGGAAATTCTCGCAAAGGGTCGTGGTGGTGACCTGCTGGATCGCCTTTGAAGCGGCGAGCCCCGAGGAAGAAAAAAGGAGAATCGAAAAAAGGGAGGCGATCAGGGAAAGGAGTCGGTTCATCAGGGGAGCAACCTGCTTTTTCCTAAAGATTGGAGGGAGGGACGAAGGCCCCGCCTCGCCTCCTCAAGCCGCTCGATCAGCTCCTCGCGGCGATAGGCGGTATAGGTTCCTTGGACCACCTGCCGCATCCTTTCAAGCGTCTTGTCGAGACGCTCTCGCGCGATCTTCTCCGACTCTTCAGCGGTCTGCCACTTATTGAAATCGAGATCGGTGATCCGCTCGGTGACGACGTAGCTTTCCTGAGCCCCCCGGAGGGGCCGATCGGGCCGATTCACCACCTTTTCGAAAACGACCGGAGGGACCGTCGTGGCGGATGGGAAACGGCCCAACATATGGGTTTGGGTCTTTACAATCTGATAATACTTCCGATAGAGGAGGAGGGCGTGATCATAACTGCCGAGGGGGAGGCCGCCCCGCAGGTCGAGATAGTCATTGTTCACATAAGGGAAGAGGGCGAGGCCGCTCAGGGCGGCTTCGGTGATCCATTCAAAAAAATCTCCTTTGCCGGTTTCTTTATTCACGTAGTCCTTAATTTTGGTGAAATCCTGCAGACGCCATCCCTCTTCTCCGGGAAGTTTTCTTTGAAAGCTCCAAATTCCGTCCCGCATCACGCCGATGCTCCGGCCATGGCATCCGATGCAGAACTGATTTTCTTCCCGGATCGAAGGCCGGAAGCGTCCCGACTCCGGGTCCTGCTCCAGGTAGGTCAAGAGGTCCCACCCGGCGTGGGCGTAGACGACCCCATAGGGGTTCTCCGACCCCCCGGAGAGGCTTTCCAAGGTTTGGGTATATTCCGAGGGGGGATCGGGCAGGCTGTTCGGCTTTCCGACTTTAAGGTCTTCCTCGGTGTCGATGGCGATCGCGTCATCCGGAACCGATTTGACCATATACCGGTAGTCCTGGACCCGCTTCCCCTTCCCCGAAATCGGATCCAAATAATGAATCGCAAGGATAAACTCGGTTCCAAGGGGAAAACGGTATTTTTGGGTCGGCTCATCGATGGCCGCGCCGGCGTACGCCTTGGGGGTCTCTTCTCCTTTGATCGCCTTTTCCGCAAGGTTCAGATTTTCCGCGTAAATCGCCTTGCTCACGTTCCCATTGGCGTCGAGACGATACTTTAACGGCAGCCGGATAAAAATCTGTTTCCATCCCCCCAGACCGCCCGGAAACGAAAACTGCATCGGTTTCCACTTGTACGCCCGCCAGCCGTTGTTGGCCCACCCCGTCTTCGCGTCGATCGCCGAAGGATTCAGGTCCGGGAAATATTTGAGCGGCCCTTTCCCTTTCCCTTCCCGAATCGTCTGATAATCGGCTTTGGGATTATCCAGATTGACGCCGCTCCGAGCAACCGCCTCCTGGAGGTTATCCACCAGGATATAATCCGAAATTTTGGTCGGGATCGACGCTGGAGGGACCACGGTATCGAGCCATGTCGGATCGAATAAATTCATCCAGGGATTGATATTCTGGGTCGTTTGAGGCCATATCTTCTGCCGAACGGAGTCGTTCACCGTGTCATCGATCGCCCGTTGATGGCAGAAGAGGCAGGTGTTGGTCTCCGAAGGACGAAAACTGATCGAGAGAGGGGTTCCGGAAAAATGCATTAAGAGTTGATTGATAAAACAGTTCGGCATCACCCGAAACAGCTCTTTGCCAGGCTCTTTGGCTTTCCCGAGGGCCTCTTCAAAGGAGACGGCGTAGATATCTCCATGCCTCGCTTTCATGATGGAGACGACCTCCGCGAGGGCCTCCGGATCGATCCGGCCGTCTTTGACCAGGGTGAGGGCGTGGGAACTGGGAGAAAGGAAAAGGAGGGTCACAAAACTGACAAAGGAGAGGACAAAAAGGCTTACCGGAATGGGGAAAACTGATCGGCTTCTTTGGGCCTTAGATCCGCCGCTCTTTTTCTTTGCGGGAAAAAACATCCTTTATCTCTATCATTTCGCGCTTTTTTTGTCAATGGTTTTCGTTCTTCCTCAAACCATTCCCCGGAGGTCATAGATTTCTTGTCTTTGAAATCCAAAAAAGACATAATCTTTTAAATTGGTTAATGGTTTTCGCTCTACCTCAAACCATTTCCCGGAGGTCATGGTTTTCGCTCTACCTCAAACCATTTCCCGGAGGTCATGGTTTTCGCTCTACCTCAAACCATTTCCCGGAGGTCAGTGAACATCTTCATCTTTCTCTTTCCCTTCCGCCAAGAGATAAAGATGGTCCAGGTAGAGCCTGTCTAAAGCAGAGCGCCCCCTGGTTCGATCGGTGTCTCTCACCCGGATATAAAGCGTCCCTTCCGGAAGGGGGGGGAGGGTGAAAAACTGATAGGACCGGTCTTCTTTCACGGCGGCGAGGGTGAACATATCGATATAGCGCTTGTCATCGGTTGAATAGGAAAAGACAAAGTCGTCCCCCTCGGCGTTGGGAGAATGATAGCCTCGGACCGCCAACTGGAGGCGGGCGCCGCCGGGGTGCGGAATGGCCCATTTATGCTCCAAAACGCTGGCGCCGTCCTTCGGGACTTCTTGCAGGACCTCATGGAGATAATACCCGCTTTGTATGTCGATATAGCTTCCGGATAGGGTTCCGCTCGCCGGAATATCTTTTTCCGGCGTTCGGATCGCGGCGGGGGTCAGGCCGGTCGTGCGATAGATCTGGGCGCCCGGCGCGCGGGTGGTCCCGGCGTAAAGGTCTCCTTTAAACACTTCCATCGCCTCGATCGTCTTGGGGGTGATCTCCCCGACCGGCGCCCACTGGAGGCCGTCAAAACTCCGCCAGACCTCTTCATTCATGCTGGCGTAAAGAACCTCGTTCAAAACGGCCATGGCGGCGGAATATCCCCTTCCAGTATCCATCTTCAGGGCCTTCTCCCATTGGACGCCGTCCGGACTCCGCCAT
>DATDON010000076.1:0-2015 GCA_035293225.1 Candidatus Manganitrophaceae bacterium | reverse complement strand
AAAATAATCGACGTGCGAATGGATCAGATCAAAGGCGTCGGCGTGGTCATAAACCATCGATAATTGAAGGAGATGGGCCGCGTGGGGGTCCTTGACCTTCGACAACCGTAATCCTCTCGGACAGATAGGGACTAATTTTGCGCTGGTTTTGGAGTCGTTGCTGGCGAAGAGGGTCACCTCATGTCCCTTCTGAGCCAACCCTTCGGTCAGCGTCGAGACAACCCGTTCCGTCCCGCCGTAGAGTTGGGGGGGAACGCTCTCATAGAGAGGGGCGATCTGGGCGATTTTCATGATCACTCCGTTGAACGTTCAAGAAGGGGCGCGTAAGAGGCTAAATTCGGGTGATAAAGTCTTCTCGGTGTATAAAAAATAAGTAACACAATATTTTAAGGGGAGTCAAGGAGGGCCGGCGGGAGACGCTCTTATTTTCTTGACAAACCATTTGCGATGTGATAAAAAACGGTGACATTTATTTCGTATTAATTTGAAGGCTTAATCGTATTTTGAAGACAAGGGCGTCTTCTCCGGACGGAGGAGGCGCCTTCTTTATTTGGATTCTGTTTTTTCAGCGACCCGGGTTGAAGCTATTTTATTCTGGAGATGAATGCGGACCCTTAGAATCGCCTTGGCTCAAATGAACAGCGCCGTCGGGGATCTCGGCGGGAATGTTCGAAAGATCAATGACGCGATCGAACAGGCGAGGGAAAACAAAGTCGATCTCATCGCTTTTCCGGAGTTGGCGATCACCGGCTATCCTCCCGAAGATCTCCTTCTCAAGCCGCAATTCATTCAAGATAATCTGAAGGCCTTGGAAAAAGTGATTCAGAAAACGGCGGCCTTGACGGCGGTGGTCGGTTTTGTCGATCGGGCGGAGGATATTTACAACGCCGCGGCGGTGATTCATGACCGATCTTTGAAGCTCGTTTACCGCAAGTGTTATCTCCCCAATTACGGCGTTTTTGATGAAAATCGATATTTCCAGGCGGGCAATACCGCTCCGGTCTTTGTTTTGAACGGGATCACCGTGGGGGTGAACATCTGTGAAGATATCTGGTACCCCGAAGGCCCCACCTACGCGCAGGCGCTGGGAGGGGGGGCGGAGGTGATTGTAAATATCAACGCCTCCCCTTACCACGCGGGGAAGGGGTTGATTCGAGAGAAGATGTTGGCCACCCGGGCGAAAGACAATATCGTAAACATCGCCTATGTCAATCTGGTCGGAGGCCAGGATGAGTTGGTTTTCGACGGCGGCAGCCTGGCGCTGAACGAGCACGGGGAGATTTTGGCGAGAGGAAAGCAGTTTGAGGAGTCCTTGATCATGATCGATCTCTCGGTCGATTCCGTTTTCCGCGAAAGATTACGTGATCCCCGCCGCCGAAAAGAAAAATTGGAGCGTCAGTTTCCAAGCGTTCATAAACACGTTTTCGGCGAGAAAAAGTCCGGGAACAAACGAAAACTCCTCTCCCCTCCGATCGTCAATCGGCTCTCCCGCCATGATGAGATCTATGAAGCCCTTATCCTCGGCCTGGCGGATTACGTCCGAAAAAACGGTTTTCAAAAAGGGGTGATCGGCCTGTCGGGAGGGATCGATTCAGCCTTGACCGCCGTGATCGCGGTCGACGCCCTCGGGAAAGAAAACGTCATCGGCGTTTTCATGCCGTCCCGGTATACATCCGTTGAAAGCCGGGAGGACGTGGAAGCCCTTGCCAGAAATTTGGGCATTCAGTTGGTCGCCCTCTCCATCGAGCCCCCTTTTCAGTCCTACCTGGCGCTCCTCTCGAAGGAGTTTGCTGCGCTCCCGATCGACATCACCGAAGAAAACCTGCAATCCCGGATTCGTGGAAATATCATGATGGCCCTTTCCAATAAATTCGGCTGGCTCGTTTTGACGACAGGAAATAAAAGCGAGATGAGCGTCGGCTATGCGACCCTTTACGGCGATATGGCCGGAGGCTTCGCCGTGATCAAAGACATCTGGAAAACCCTGGTCTATCAATTGGCCCGCGCCCGGAACA
>DATDON010000075.1:0-2702 GCA_035293225.1 Candidatus Manganitrophaceae bacterium | reverse complement strand
CAGCCCGCCGCAAAAAGGGAGGTAAAGACCTCGTCGGCCCCGGCCATGCGGCGTTCAATCTCTTTCGCCAATTCTCTTTTTCCCTTTTCCCAATCCCGTTGACCGTACCCCAGGCGCCTCGCCAAAAAAGTGAACTCTTCAGAGGCCCGCTCCGGGAGGATCAAATCTTTCGCGTTCCCCCTGACGATCCGGAGGGCGTCGATCAACGTCCTCAAAAAGAGATAGGACTCACGAAGGCGCTTCCACCGCTTTTTGGTCATGATTCCGAATCGGTATAGGTTATCGAGCGCCTGAAGGGTGTTCGGGGTCTTCAATTCCGGGAAGCGGCTTCCATGCGCGATCTGAAGATACTGCGCCGCGTATTCGATATCGAGAATCCCTCCGGCGCCGTACTTGACATTGACTTTTCCCGGGGGAACCAGCTCTTTCTTTTGCCGCTCCCGCAGTTCCAAGGCGGTCCGAAGGTCCCACGGTTCGCCGCTATAGACAAACCGGTCCCGATACGCTTCGATCTTCCGGCCGAGCGACGCGCTTCCGGCCGCCCGCCTCAATTTGATGAGCGCTTGCCGTTCAAAAGGGGCCGCCCCTCCGGTCGGCGAATAATAGGCCGTGAATCGATCCCAAGAGACGGCGAGAAGCCCCGAACTTCCGTAAGGCCGAAGCCGCGTGTCGACATGGAAGATTCCCTCTTGCCTCGCCTCGATGAATTGAACGATCTGTTGGGAAAGTTTTTCAAAATAGCGTTGATGATCGATCTCAGCCTCTCCCGAAACCTCTCTCCGGCCCTTTCCCGGCCGGCCGAAAACGAACAGGAGTTCGATATCCGACGCGTATCCCATTTCCCTCCCGCCGAACTTTCCGAGGCCGCAAATCGAAAACAAGGGCTTCCCTTTCTCATCCGTGAAGGGGGCGCCCTCCTGTTTCATCAATTCATCGTCGCAGATCCGATAGGCCTGATCAATCGCCGCCTCCGCCAGATCGGTCAAGGCGTTTGAAAATTCTTCCAGGGTCCCGGCCGGATCGAGAAGATGCGCCATATCGATCCGAAACATTTCCCGGTCTTTGTATTGATTCAGAATCCTTTTTTTATCATCAAAGGATTTCGCCGCGCGAAGGCGCCGTCGCAATTCCCGAACCGTCGTCTGTCTGCCGCGCCGGAGTTTCTGATTTTTAAAGCGCTCTAAAACGGGAAGAAGGGCCTCAAATTGGGCCCTCAAGAAGTCCTCCCATAGAAATTCGCTCGCTCCGAACAAGCGCGCCAGCAGGGTCAGGGTCTCATCCTTTTTTAAAAAAGAGATTAAAGGGGGGGAGACCCCTTTCTCCATGATTTTATCGATCAGTTGATCAAAGGCGCCGATCGCCCGGGCCGGATCGGGCGCCCGGTTTAAATAATGGGTAAACTGTTTGATGAGGACGGCCGAAAGCTTCAAGGCCCTCTGATCTTTTTCACCCGTAATTTTTTTTCCGCGCCGGTCGGAAATGTAGAGCTGGTCATGCGCCTCCGATCCGATATTGTGAATCTTCACCTTGTGGATATAGATCCCCCGCAAGGTCAAGGCGTTCGAGAAGGCGTATAAAAAACCGGGGGTGTCTTGGCCGTGAATATCCAAGAGGGTCCATTGCGGGGAGCGACGGTTGTCGAACCGGACCTGTATCGGAGAGAGAAGCGCGGGGCGCTCCTTGTTCGCTTTGGACCAATATTGGATGAGGCGCCGGTTGACCCATTCCCGAGCCTCCAGAAAACGCTCCTGATCAAGCAGCGCGATGAGCGCGCGCAACGCTTCTTCAAACCGTTTCCGGGTCGGAGGGTCGAACTCCCCCTCCCCTCTCCACCGGGTCCGGAAGACATCAACGATCTTGCTGCGGGGAAGGCGTCCCTGAAGAAGGTTCGGCCCACCGACCGGTCGGCCGGGATAAAACGTGTGGACATTCCCGGATTGAATATCCAAACCGAAAGAGGATAAAAGGCCGCAGAGCGCCGAAAACTCGGAAAAATAATCAAAGGCCACCACCGTGATATCGAACCGCCGGTCTCCCCTCGGGGTCACTTTGAGGACGACCCGGTTTTCAGCGCCGAGCCGGGAGACCATCCGGACATGGTCGCCGATCTCCTCGGGCGGATAGAGAGAAAAATAATCGCGGTCCATTCCGGAAAGAAAATCATCGACCGCGTCGCGTCCGATCTCCCGGCCCGCCTCTTCCATCGCTTTTTTCAGCTCTTCACCGCGCGCCACTTTATTCCTCTCCGCGTCACTTGTCTCATTATATAAAAAAACCTGGATCCATCCAACATGAACCCAAATGCGTTCATCAAAGGGTTCGGCTCAGCGTCGGCGCCTCGGCGCTTGTGTCCGGCCTGAAAATGCGGTAATGTTCTCTTGCCATGACCGCTCCAACCGTAAAGGACCTTCTCCTCGCCCCGGAACTCAGTCTCCGGCAGGTGACGGAGCTGCTGAAACCTTACGGCTTTCAGGACATTAAAAAGGCCGACACCAATCTTCAGATGATCGCCGATGAGCCGAGCGTGAGAACGCGCTTCGCCGGCGTTCTCGACGAGTTTTTGAGTTGTTTGGCCGAATCGGCCGACCCGGATCAGGCGCTCAACCATTTCGAGCGGTTCAGCCGGGCGGCCTTCAGTAAAACAGCGCTCTTCTCTTATCTTCAGGAGTCCCCCCGAACGATCTCGCTCCTCGCCAAGGTCT
>DATDON010000074.1:0-3188 GCA_035293225.1 Candidatus Manganitrophaceae bacterium | reverse complement strand
AACCATGTCGGCGAAAGTCTGGTGGCCTTTATTTCCCCTCCTGTTTGTCATCGTATTGGCCTGTCTCTTTACGGCCCTCTATCGGTTCGCGCGGCGCGGCGGGGGGAGCCGGATCGAGTGGGCGACCCTCTCTCTTTCCCTTCTTTTCTATTTTCTCACCTTCCTCTTGGGGCGCTGGCGCGCGCTTCACATGCCGGTGTCGAACGTGGCCGAACTCCTGATGCTCTACAACGTCATCCACTTTTTCCGGATCGGACGGAGAGAAATCGCCTGGCTGAATGTGATCGCGCTGATCGCCGTCGGGATCGATTTTTTTCTTCATCATGCGATGCGGTAAGGTTTCTTGATCGGCGCTTTGTAATTCCAAAAGCTTCTGATTGTTCATGGATGAGATGGAACCGAAATTGATCGTCGATACCAATGTCGGCCATCTGGCCCGGAGGCTGAGGATGCTCGGATATGACACCCTTTTCATCAATCCGATTCACGATGACCGGCTCTTCGAAGTCGCCCTGAAGGAGTCGCGAGTGATCGTCAGCGGCGACCGGGGGCTTTTTGAGCGGAGATTGATCAAATCGGGGCGGGTGAAAGGGTTTTGGGTCGATGTCTATGAAGATCACACCGATCAGCTTCGACGGATCATCCGGGCCGTCGGGCCGAGCGGCGCGCTCCCCTTTACCCGATGTATCGAATGCAACACCCCTCTCCTCTCCAAAACGAGGGAAGAGGCGAAAGAAAAAGTTCCCCCTCACGTTTACGAAACCGTTGCGGAGTACGCTTACTGCCCCCGATGCGATCAGTTTTTTTGGGAGGGGGATCATGTCAAACGGATGCGGGAGGTGATCGAAAGGCTGTGAGCGGGCCCTCTTCCGGCCTGATCGAACGCGCCTTCCGATTGACACGCCCCCTCATTTTGTCTATGATATCCGATCATGTCGGAAGAATTGGAAAAGCGGGTTGATCGTCTGGAGTCGGAGACCCTCCGGTTGCAACATCAGCTCCAGATCCTTCAATCCGAGGTCAAAACCTTTTTAAAGCGATACCTTGCGGCCTGTCCCGCCTGTAAAAAGGAGTTCGATCTTCTGGTGAATCATTACAGCATCGGCCTTTTCGATAATCTCGTCTATGTCAAATGCCCCCACTGCAATAAATCGATGCCGGTCGTCGACAAAGAAGGGGGCGGGGTCGGGGTCGTTTCCGAATAAAATGTTTGTTTTTAAAAAAGGAGGGTGGTATAATCCTTCCACTTTTTGATGCAACCCCTTTTTTTCCAGCGCCTCATGTCTATTAGGAACCCAATTTTACGGATGGGAGTATAACATGTATCGATCGATCTATATCCCCGTGGATAACTCGGATTATTCGAATACCGCCATCGATATCGGGGTGGCGCTGGCGAAGCAATTCGGCGCGAAGGTGATCGGGAGCCACGCCTACGCGGCGAAGCTTCATGACAAGCGATTCAAACAGATGGAGGCGGGTCTTCCGGAGGAATACCACGACGAAAACGAGCTGGAGCGGCAGCGAAAAATTCACGACTCGTTGATCACCCGCGGCCTGGAGATCATCACCGATTCCTATCTCGACATCGTCGATCAAAAATGCAGAGAGGGGAACGTCCCGCTCGAGCGCCGGGCGCTGGAAGGGAAGAATTTCAAGGTGTTGGTGGAGGATATCGTCCAGCACGGCTACGACCTGGTGATTCTCGGGGCGCTCGGCGTCGGCGCGGTGAAGGAGAGCATGATCGGCAGCGTGACCGAGCGGATCGTCCGGCGGGTCCGCAAGTCGGACGTCTGGGTGGTGAAAGAGACCCGGCTTCCCGAAAAGATGGGGAAGATCGTCGTCGCCGTCGACGGGAGCCATTACGCCTTCGGCGGATTCAAGACGGCGCTCGCCCTCGCGAAGGCCTATGGGTTGGAGATCGACGTCGTTTCGGCGTTTGATCCGTATTATCACTACGCCGTATTCAACTCGATCTCCGGCGTCCTTTCGGAGGAGGCGGGGAAGGTCTTCCGGTTCAAGGAGCAGGAGAAGCTCCATGAAGAGGTGATCGATTCGGGGCTGGCGAAGATCTACCAATCGCACCTGGAGATCTGCCTCAAGGTGGCGGAGGCGGAAGGGGTCGCGATCAAGACCTCTCTCCTCGACGGGAAGCCGTTCGAGAAGGTGATTCAGTACGTCAAGAAAGAGAAGCCGTGGCTTCTGGTGGTCGGCCGGATCGGCGTTCATTCGGACGAGGAGATGGATGTCGGAAGCAACTCGGAGAACCTGATTCGGATGGCCCCCTGCAATGTCCTCGTTTCCAACCAAAAATACATTCCGCCGATCGACGCCATCGCCGAATACACGGTCGCCTGGACCGAAGAGGCCTTGAAGCGGATGGAGAGGGTTCCGGTCTTCGCCCGCGGCGTCGCCAAGACCGCCGTCTACCGCTACGCGATTGAGAAGGGGTATTCGATCATCAGCAACTCGGTGGTCGACGGCGCGATGGGTGACATCCTTCCGAAGTCGGCGATTGAGGCGATGAAGAACCTGGGGAGGGTCCTCGATGAAAAAGGGATCGACCGGAATAAGATGACCGCCTCCGAGGGGGTCTCCGAGACCCTTCAAGGAAGCGGCCTCGCCGGGATGATGACGCAGATCGTCGGGACCTCCGACGCCGCCCGCGACGCCGCACGGGCCGCCAGTTACGACGAAAAGGCGAAGCTCGATTTCTATATCTGCAACGGCTGCGGCTACACGGCGAAGGGGGAGAAGCCGGTCAAATGCCCGATCTGCAGCGCCGAGGGGAGCGCGTTCCAGTTCCTCGACAAGTCGATCTTTGAAGCGGCCGCCAAGGCCGAGGGGGGCCTGATCCAGGAGGTCGGCTATGACGGCGTTCCCCTCAACTGGACGGAGGAGGCCAAGAATGTCCTTCGGAAGGTCCCGGCCGGTTTCGAGCGGCGCCGCGCCAAGGCAAAGTCGGAAAAGATGGCCCGGAAGATGGGCCTCCAGACGATCACCAAAGAGTTCGCCGCCCGGATGATCGAAGGGGGCGAGTCCGACGACGCGGAAGCGATCGAGATGAGCGCGAAGGCGATCGCCGGCGCGCTCCTCCCCAAAACCGAAATCTCGGATGAAAAGAAGGGGGAGCCGAAAAAGCCGGCCTTTACCTGGACCCCGGAGGCCCAGGCGCGGCTGGAGCGGGT
>DATDON010000073.1:0-3877 GCA_035293225.1 Candidatus Manganitrophaceae bacterium | reverse complement strand
AGATGGAGCGTCCCCGATGGGAATGGCTGGCCCAAGCGAAGAGTGAACTTGAGACGGTCCCGATCGTGGTCGTCGGAGATAAAAAAAACGAATGGATCGTCACCGCCATGAAAATGGGCGCTTCCAATTATCTTTCCGGGCCGCTTGAGCCGGAAGAATTAAAAAATGTTCTCTTGAGCAGCGTCGAGGAGAGAAATCTTATTTCGGAAATCAGTTATTTAAGCGCGATCGCCCAAGAGCAGCCTTCGTGGCTTCTTTCTTCCTGCAGTCCCGCGATGAACGAGGTCAAAAAGGTCGTCGATCGGGTTTCCGGCGCCGACGTCACCGTGTTGATACGGGGAGAATCGGGCGTGGGGAAAGGGGTGGTCGCGCGCGCGATCTACTTGAATTCAAATCGAAGAGAGCAGCCTTTCGTCAAGGTCAACTGCGCCGCCCTCCCCCGCGAACTGTTGGAGAGCGAGCTCTTTGGATACGAAAAAGGGGCTTTTACCGGCGCGTATCAGCGCAAGGCGGGCAAGTTCGGTTTGGCCCATCGGGGGACCCTCTTTTTGGACGAAATCAGCGAGATGAGCGCGCCGCTTCAAGCCAAACTGTTGCACGTTCTGGAGACGGGAGAGTTTTCCCGTCTCGGCGGCGAGGGGAACGAAAAAGTCGATGTGCGCATCATCGCAGCGACCAGCGGGGATTTGGAGTCGACCCTCGGCGGCGGCGCTTTCAGAGACGATCTTTTTTACCGCTTGAATGTCGTCAGCGTTCGAATCCCCGCCCTCAGAGAGCGAAAAGAAGAGATCCCCGTTTTGGCGGAATATTTTCTTCAACAGGTTCATCGTGAATATAACAAGCCGTATAAACCGCTTCCGGCGAAGACGCTTTCCGCGTTTATACGCTACGATTGGCCTGGAAATGTTCGCGAACTTGAAAACTTTATTAAAAGGATCGTGATCCTGGGGGATGAACATGGCGCCCCTCCCTTCCTCTTCTCAAAAACGCGGGAGGAGGCTCTTCCTTTTTCCCTCAAGCAGATCAGCCGTCAAGTCTCCAAAAAATTAGAGGGCGAAGTGATCCGTAAGGTCCTAAATCAGACCCGCTGGAATCGGAGAAAGGCGGCTGAAATCCTCAAGATCAGCTATCGATCCTTATTGTACAAAATTAAGGAAAGCAAACTCGAAACTACTCCTTGAAGCGCGTCATTCGTAGAGGCTGATTTTCCGATGCGATGTTGGGCGGCGGTGTTTATTTTGGTTTTATTGGCGGAAGCCGGTTGCGCCGAGCCGGCGCGGCTTGCGTCCAATTTCAGGCGGGCGCCGGATGAAAGAGGGTATGTCATCGGGCCGGATGACCTGCTCCACATCATCGTCTGGAAAAATGAGTCTCTCTCCCGTGAGGTCCGGGTCCGCCCGGACGGAAAGATCACCCTCCCGCTCATCAACGATATTCAAGCGAGCGGAATGACCCCGACTCTCCTTCGCGACGCCGTCGCGAAACGTCTTGAAAAATATGTGGAGGTGGCGGGGGTGACCGTGATCGTCAAAGAGGTCAACAGTTCGAAGGTGTCCGTCTTGGGACAGGTGAAAAAGCCGGGGGTCTATCCGCTTCGGGGAGACCTCACCGTTCTGGAAGCGATTGCGTTGGCGGAGGGCTTTAACGAGTTCGCCGATCCGAACAAAATCGTGATCATTCGGAAGAACGGGAAGGAGATGAATTGGATTCGGGTCCGGTATAAAGACATGATTCAGGGAAAAGTCGAAGAGTCGCGGCTCTTTTTGGCCGCCGGCGACACGTTGGTGATCCCATAGGCCGGCCGCCGGGGAGAAGAACAAAGGGAGAGAACAAACGGATGGAGACGATGAATCAAATTTCGATAGGACAAATTCGGGAGTGGATCTCAAGGAGGAAGAATTGGATCATTTTCCCGACGCTGATCATCTCGGTCGCCTCCCTCGTCTTGGCCGTCCGGCTTCCCAAAATCTATCGTTCCACCTCTGTTATCTTGGTCCAGCCGCAACGGTTTCCGGAGCCGCTCACTCGGACGTTCGATCTTTACAAAATGGAGCAACGCCTGCGCGCGCTGAGCGAGATTATTTACAGTCGGACCCTTTTACAGCAAGTCATCGACGCGGAGTCTCTCTATACGGAATGGGCGGGAATTAAAACGCCGGATGAGATGATTGAAGCGATGCGCAAGGATATCCATATCGATATTAAGGCCAACGATGTGTTCAGAATCACCTATGAGGGAAAAGATCCCGTGAAGGTTATGAGAGCGACGAACCAGCTTGCGAGACAGTTTATCGTCCTTTTAAAGGAGCAGGTGAATGTCAATCCGGGCGGCTCCCAGGTCGCTTTCCTGGAATTGAGATTGAAAGAACTCTACACCCGCTTGGCGGAGCTCCAGATGACGTATACCAACAATTATCCGGAACTGATCCACTTGAGAAGGAAAATCTCGGAAACGGAAGCGGTCTTAGAAGCTGAAAAAAGGTCAAGCGCGTCGGTTCCGTCGGCGGAGGGAGACCCCCCTCTGCGGAATTCCGAAGCCCGCATCGTGGATGAGGCTTCTCTTCCTTTCAAGCCGTTCAAGCCGAACCGGACCTTGTTCGCGGTCGCCGGCTCGTTGTTGGGTCTGGGCGCCGGTCTGGGCCTCGCTCTTCTCGCGGAATGGTCCGATCATACCTTTCGATCCGGCTGGGAACTCCAGGCGTTTTTGGGTTTGCCCGTTTTGGTCTGCATTCCGAAAATTGAAACGCCCCGCGATCTGAAGCGGGCCCGGCTCAAAAGGCGTTTCGTTTGGGGGCTGGGTCTCGCGTTTATCGGCCTGATCTTGATCTATTTTTACCAGAGCCCCGCGCCCTTTCAACGTCTGGACTGGGCGCGGATTATTTTCCTGGAAAGATGAAAAGGAGGCGAACGGATGTTGGAACGATTCTTTAATTCGACGCGCATCGATGAGCGTCTGGTTTCCATGACCGATCCCAAGTCGATCGCGGCCGAACAATATCGCCTACTTCGTTCCCGGATCGAGCGTCTTTCTTCCGACAAAGGTTATCGCACGTTCATGATCACCAGCGCGGTGGTGGGAGAGGGCAAATCGATGACGGCGGCCAATCTCGCCCTGAGTATGGCGCAATGGGGGGACAAAAGGGTGGTTCTGGTGGACGCCGATCTCCGGCGTCCCACCCTTCACACGCTGTTTGGAGTCAAGATGAAAGAGGGACTCATTGATGTCTTGGAGGGGAAGGCCGCATTGGAGACCGCGCTGGCCGCGCTGCGCGAAACGGCCCTCTTTTTCCTTCCCGCCGGAAAAATCACGTCGGCTTCTCCGGAATGGCTCGGCTCGGGTCCGATGAAAAAGCTAATCGGGACGCTTTCCCAACGATTTGATTTTGTCCTGCTTGACGCTCCGCCGATTCTTCCTCTGGCCGATTCTTCCGAATTGGGGGTCCTGGTCGATGGCGCCCTTTTGGCGCTCCGGGCCGGCCGAACATCGCGTCAGATTTTGGCCTTGGCGATGGAGAGCGTCAGTTTGAAAAATTGGGTGGGGGTCATTCTGAACGGCGTCGATTTCGAGCGTTCGTCCACCTATGGCGCCGTCTACACGGCTTACCAAGAAACTTATTACAGAGGGCCGCGAAGCGTCAGGGAGGCGACCTGATGATCAAGGTCTTCAACCGGGGTATCCCGACGCGGGGTGTTCTTTTTTATGTGGTCGAAGATCTCTTGATCTGGATCTCCGCGTTCGTAAGCGCCTTTCTCTTCGATTTCCCGTCGGCTCGCCCATTCTCCGGAGAACCGGCCCCCTTTTTTCAAGGGCTCATCCTGATTTCGATTTTCCACCTCTGTTTTTATTACGGCGACCTTTATGATCTCTGCGCGTTTC
>DATDON010000072.1:0-5137 GCA_035293225.1 Candidatus Manganitrophaceae bacterium | reverse complement strand
GACCGCCGCGATTTTGGATGACAAAACGCGCGTTTCCTGCCGCCGGTTGATCATTACGCGCGCGGCGCCCGATCCCTTTTTGAATTTTTACTTCACCTTGCCCAAAGAGTCGGTTCCGGGGCCGATGAAGGAAAACGTGTTGATGACGTGGGGAGAGGCGGCGCCTCCCGAAGTGGAGGATCTGATGATTCTCAAACTGACCCTTCCGGAGGAAGAGGGAGGCTGGGCGCCCGGACTCCGCGGCTTGGCGGTCACCCTCTTCCCCCGGCCCGGCGCCGACCCGACCGGGCCTCAAAAAGCGGCCCTCAAAAAAAAGGTCCTGGAGCGGCTCGATTGGTTGATCCCGTTTTCCAAGTCCGAAATTCGAGAGGCGGAGAGCGGTCCGGGCTCTTCCCCCCCTCCTGCCCCTTTTCCTTCCGAACTTGAAAGCGATTGGCGCAAAACGGCGAAGGAGATGCGGAAGGAGACGCTCCGTTACGAGCGGCCTTCCGGGGCTAAAAACGTCCTGTTGATCAAAAACGACCTTTCGGAGCAGTTGATGTGGGGGTCCGACTTCCTGGCGGCGGAGGTCCTGGCCCGTCTGATTGAAGAAGGCCGCTGAAATGAGGCGCCCGGCCTGTCGCCGCTCCTCCGTTCTCTTTCGTTTCACCCACATGCAGTGGTCCATCCTGCTCATCGGCGCTCTTTTCGCCGTCTTATCGGTTGGGTGCGCCGGTCCCCCCTCCCTCCCCCCCTCCCCGCGGCCCGCCGGCGCCGCGGAATGGAACGATTTGGTCTCGGGCATCCGGGATTACGAAGAGGGCCGCTATCTTGACGCGGCCCGGCGCTTTCTCCGGATCATCGAAACCTATCCCGGATCGGCCCTTCTCGAAGAGGCCCAATGGCTTCTGGCGAAATCGTACCACGGCGCGAGGGAAAAAGAGCCGGCCATCCGCGAACTGCGGGCCTTTCTGACAAATTATCCGCAAAGCGCTTATCGGGAGGAGGCCCGCGCCCTCTTGCTCCACCTGGAGCGGCCCGATCAAAAGATCGTCGCCGTTTACTGGAGGCCTTCCTTTCACGAGGGGGCGCAAGAGGCGTTCCCTTCCCTTCAAAAAAAAGGTTTTAACGCCATTCTTCTCCCGGTTTTCGACAACGCTCCGGGAAAAAGCGGGCTTTGGTTCACCGCGGCCGGCGCGCCGGTTCTGGAAGACCGTCTGCGGGAATGGCTTGGAGCGGCGCATCGCGCGGGGCTCCGGGTCTTTGTCGAGACGCCGCTCCGCGAAATGGCCTGGGTGACGCGATCGCGCCCGGAATGGCGGGACCGACGATACGACCCGAAAAAAAGAAGCCTGCAGGCCATCGACAAACTCGACCTTTTCAATCCGGACGTCCGGCGAATGGTCCTTCAGCTTTACCGCGATCTCTCCCGCTATCCGATCGACGGGATCTATCTTCGGGATATCTACTATTCGATCGAGGAGGGGTGGACCCCTTCCGCGCTCGATCTCTACCAACGCCTCTTTTCGGAGCGCCCCGATCCCGCCGCGTTGTTCGGCGCGGAGGCGGCCGGAGGAGAGGGGGGCTCTCCAAGCGCTCCGCCGTTTTGGCGCTGGGTGGGATGGCGGAGCCGTTTTATCAGCGGTCTCTTAAATGAAATCCGGATGGAAATCCAATCGAATCGGCCTTACGTCCAGTTCGGCGTCGGATTTCCGGAAGCCCTGGTATCGCGCCCGGCTCAGGGCCTGGCCGAATTTTCGGGGGACCTCTTGGAGCTGAGAGAATCACATTTCGATTTTTACTTTCTTATTTCCGGGGCCGGCGCGCTCTCAACGTCCGCCCTGATGGAGCTATTTTCGAAATACGCCATCCGGCCGGAAGAGGTCTGGCTTCAGAGGCCGATTTCGGAGGCCGATTCGCTTTTGAGCGCCGGCGCCAAAATGCCTTTCCGGGGGGTGGTATTTTATCGTGAGGGGACGATCTGAAATTGGTTTTTCAGGAATCGGTTTGTCCAAACCCGTCCCATTTTATCCTTGACCTTTTTGGGATTTTTTTGTTATTTTGGACTGGTTTGTGTCCGGTCGCGTAGAAGGCTCTCTAGGCGATTGTCGTCTTGCCCTGACCCTCTTTCCGGGAAAGCGTTCATCATGAAATCTTTTTATACGTTATTCTTGATCGCCTCCGTTCTGGCGATTTCTTATACGCAAGCGGCCCAACCGATTTCTCTCCCTCCCCTCAGGAGTCAACCGCCGCTCCCCTTCGCGCCGGGAGAGCGCCTGGTTTACGACATCACCTATATGGGGGTCAAGGGGGGAACGGCCGTGATGGAGGTGCTGGAAAAGACAAGAATGAAAGAGCGGGACGTCTATCACATCGTCTCGACGGCGCAGTCGAACGATTTTATCTCCCTCTTTTATCCGGTGGACGACCGCGTGGAGAGTTATTTCGACGTGGAGGGGCGCTATTCTCACCTGATCAAAGTGAAGCAGCGCGAGGGGAAACGGCGGAGAGAAAAGTTGATTCATTTCGACCAGGTTCAGCATCTCGCGGTCCAGCTTAAAAATAACGAATCGGAAGTTTTCGAAATCCCCCCCGAAGCGCAAGACTCGCTGAGCGCCCTTTATTATTTCAGGAATCAGCCGCGGATCGAGCCGGGCGAATCGGTCTTTATCGATGTTCATGAAAGCGAAAAGAATTGGAGATTGGAGATCCGCGCTCTCGGAAGGGAGCGGGTCACGACCCCCGTCGGGACGTTCGAGGCGATGAAGGTTCAGGCGATGGTTCATTATGAGGGGCTCTTCATGAACAAGGGGGATGTCTTTATTTGGTTCACGGACGATAACAACCGGATCCCGGTTATGATGAGATCGAAGATCAAGATCGGCTCGATTACCGCGACCCTCTCTTCCAGGAGAGACGGTTTGGCGATGGAGACCGGCGGACTTTTAACGGTGTTTTAATTTGATTGACAATCTCATCCGAATTCTTTATAAGAACCTTAAGCAGGCTGCTGAAAAAGACCATCTGCTTCGTTCTCGGCCCCTCGGAGATCCTCACGTACGATCAGTACGCTCCGGTCTCCTCTGGGCCTGCGGCCTCGCATCTGAACCTTTTTGAGCAGCCTGAAAAGATTTTCAGGAACCTGATTAGGGCAAGAAACAGAAAAAGAAAATAGAAACATACCGATTCCGGTCATGGGAATCCCGTGAAAGTCGGGAGCGGACTCGCCGCTGTCATCGGGGACGAAACCTCGTAAACCCACTGGGGGCTCGTTATTCGTTCATCGTTATTCGTTATTCGGAAATTCTTTTTTTCCCCGTTTAACGTTTAACGAATATCGAATAACGACCTTTGGGAAGGTGAGGGAGTAGAAGGAACCGAGAGCCAGAAGACCAGCCGGGATCGGCCTCACAGCTCTTCGAAGATAAGGAAGTGAGGGTGGGCTTTTCATCCCCAGTTTTCTCGAAGACTGGGGATTTTTTGTTTTCAGGCGACTTCAAGATCATCCACAAGCATACAGGAGGAAAAAATGCCGCGTCTCTCGATGACCTACGGAAAATGGTTTTTGGCGCAACAAAACACCATCCGTGTTGTTTCGGCTCTGTTTTTGTCTTGCTCCCTCGGCGCCTTCTCCCCGGTTTACGCCGGTTCTTTGGGATGGGGGAAAGAGGCCCCCGGCGCCCCCTTTGTCGCAGGAAAAGGGATCTTCGTGGCGAACCGGGATTCAAACGACGTCGTGGTGATCGACCCGGTCCGGCAAGAGATCGTCGCGACGATCCGGGATATTCCCTCTCCCCACATGGCCTTCCCGGCCCCGGACGGGAAAACCGTTTACGTCACCAGCTCCGGCTCCAATCAAGTGGCCGTCATCGACGGCCTCACCTATAAAAAGATCGGCTCCGTCCGGGTGGGAGAGACGCCGGAACATATGAATTTCAGTCCGGACGGACGGCTGGTTTTTGTCGCCAATCACGGTTCGCATGATGTTTCGGTGATCGAGGCCGCGTCGCGGCGGCTCCTGGCGACCCTGCCGGTTGGGAAAGAGCCTGAGAACGTCACCTTCTCGCCCGACGGAAGCTACGCCTATGTCGCCGGGGCGGGGTCGTATGAGGTGACCGTCATCGACGTCGGCGCGCTGAAGCCGGTCGCATCGATCCCGATCAGCGGCGGCGCGGCGGCGGCCTCCTTAAAGCCTTCCGGGACGGCGAAGGGTCCGGAGATCGTGACGGTCTCTCCGGACGGGAGAATCGCCTTTGTCGCGAACGAGGATACAAACGACCTTTCGGTGATCGATCTCAAGAGCGGCCGGGCGACCCGAAAGATTTCGGTCGGTTCAAGGCCGCATCACACGACCCTCAGCCCGGATAACCGGTTCGTCTATCTGATCAACGACGGCGACGCGACCGTTTCGATGATCGACGCCGACTCGGCCCGGACGCTCTCGACCTTGCGGCTCGGAGGGGCGCTGACCGGAATCGTCTTTTCGAAAGACAGCCGGAGCGCCTATGTGGTCAACCGGGGGAAAAACCGGATCGATGTGATCGACACCGCCTCTCGAACGCTCAAAAAATCGATCCCGGTCGGAAATCGCCCCGAAGTCGCCGCGCTGACGCCGGATGGAAAATTTCTTTACGTCGCCAACAGCGGCGGAGGGAGCGTGTCGATCATCGACACCGCGGGGGAAAAAGTGACCAAGACCCTCGAAGGGGTCGGCCGCTACCCTTGGGCGATCGACATGGCCGGGGGATCGAATTTCTGCCACTGAGGAGATTGTGAGAGGGGCGTATACGTTAACCGTTATTCGTTATTCGTGTTTGCCGGTTAGCGTTTAACGATTCAGGTTGAACCGGTTTATCTTTTATGTTTATCTCCTGCCCGATTTGCCAAAAAAAAGTGGAGTGGAAGGGGAATCCTTTCCGCCCCTTTTGTTCGGAGCGATGCAAGCTGACCGACCTGGGCCAATGGGCGACCGACTCGTACCGAATCCCGGCGTCTGAAGAGAAAGAAGGGGAGGAGGCGCCGGATCAGGAAGAAGAGAAAGGGGAAGGGGCCGAAGAAGCTCCAAATCAAACTTCAAATAAAAATGGAAACGGCGCCGAAAAATGAGCCGGCCAAGGTGAAAGAAGGTTAAAAAAATGTTGGGAAAACTTTACGGGGT
>DATDON010000071.1:0-5980 GCA_035293225.1 Candidatus Manganitrophaceae bacterium | reverse complement strand
CGGCCACGATGGCCCCGGAACGGAGGAGGGCGGAAGCCGGCGGCGGGATCGACCCTTCGGGATGAGCGGCGGCTCCCGGAACGGCGCGCTGATTGATCTGGGCGGGGTCTTGCCGACAACCGGTTGAGGAAAAAAGGGCCGCGATTGCCAGGAGGAGGCAGATGGGGGACGCCTTCATGTTGGGTTCAGGGGGGGCGGATTCTCCTTCTTTTTCTCCAATTTTACGAGAAGCTCCTCGAGCTGGAATAATTTTTGAGCGGCTTCCAGGATCATATTGCCGTTGGTCGATTGGGCTTCCTCTTTCAAGACCGTGAGCGGGCTGTGGAGCAACTTATTCACGATCGAAGCGGTGAGCCCCTCCAGCGCCCCGCGCTGCGCCGGCGTCAGGGCGCCGAGCTTCCCCAACACTTTCTCCAATTCGGAGCGCCGGATCTCCTCCGCGCGGTCTTTGAGGGCGATAATCATCGGCACCGCGTCGAGCGACTTAAACCAGAGGGAAAAACGCTGGATCTCCTCCAAGATGATCTCTTCCGCCTTGAGCGCCTCCTTTTCCCGCGTTCGGATGTTCGTTTCCACCGAGAGTTGAAGGTCGTCGATATCGTAGAGAAAGACATTATCAAGCTTGTTGATTTGAGGATCGATATTCCGAGGAACCGAAATATCGATCAGGAAAATCGGCCGATTTCGTCGGATGGCGATGACCTTGGAGACCTCCTCCGGGCCGATGAGATAGTTCGGCGCGCCGGTGGAGCAGAGAACGATATCCGATTGGGCCATCTCGACGATAAACTCTTCGAACGGGATCGGAACCCCTTTAAACTCCTTCGCCAGCTCGAGGGCCCGCTCATAACTTCGGTTCGCGATGGAAATCGAAGAGACGCCGTTGCTCACGAAATGGCGGGCCGCCAACTCCGCCATCTCTCCCGCGCCGATCAGGAGGACCGATTTTTGATCCAGTTTTCCAAAAATTTTCTTCGCCAATTCCACCGCGGCGAAGCTGATCGACACCGCGCTCTCCGAAATCTTCGTCTCGGTCCGCACCCTCTTGGCGACCGAAATCGCCTTCTTGAAAACCTTGTTCAGGATCACCCCGGTCGTTTTATGGGTGATCGCCTGGTCGAACGCGTCTTTAATCTGCCCCAAAATTTGGGGCTCGCCGATGATCATCGAATCGAGGCCGGAAGCGACCCGAAAGAGATGCCGGAGGCTCTCCCCGGCGGAATACATGTAGAGACACGGGGTGATCGATTCCTCCGGAAGATCGGGCCGGTATCGGAGCAGAAAATTTTTAGCCGCCTCCAACCCTCCCCGGGTCTCCTTCACCACCGCGAAGACCTCCACCCGGTTGCAGGTCGATAAAATCAGCCCCTCTTCGATGAGCGGATCCGATTTCAGGCGATAGAGGGCTTCTCCGATCTGCGCTTCGGAGATGGAAAGGCGCTCCCGGATTTCAATCGCCGCCGTGCGATGATTCAGACCGACCGTGATGATGTTCATGCGTTGCGCCCGCGCCGGCTTCGCCGGCCGCTCCTTTTGCTTCTCACGCCAAGGTGACGAAAATAAAGATCACGCCGATAAAGCCGATGATCGCCAAATGGGCCGCCTTTTTCGCCCTCCAGCCGATGGTAATCCGGCCGTGGAGGACGATCAAATAAAAGAACCAGGTCCCGAGCGAGAGGGTTTGCTTCGGATTATTCGATGTCCAGTAGGACCCCCACACAAAATGGGCCCAAAGGGCGCCGGTGATGATGCCGAGCGTCAAAAGAGGAAATCCGACCAAGATCGCTTTCCGGTTCCAATCATCGAGTAGGTCCAGCGACGGAAGCTTATAATAGAGGGGGCTGAACTGTTTCGATTTTAAAAAACTCTCTTGCAAAAGGTACATAATCCCCGCGATAAAAGCAATCGCGAAACCGACGACCCCTAAAAGGGAAAGGGTGGTGTGGACGCCGAGCCAGGCGCTTTTGAGGGTGGGATCGAGGGCCCGGATCTCATTCGGCAGGGCCGCGGCCGACATGAGGAAGAGAAAGACCAAGGGGAGGATAAACGATCCGAGAATATAGATCCGATGCTTTAATTCCACGAGAAAAAAGGCCAGAACGACCCCCCAGGAAAAAAAGGAGATCGCTTCATGCAGGCTGGTCAAAGGGAAATATCCGGCCTCTTTCATTCGAAAGACGAGGGCCAGCGTATGAAAAAGGAACCCCGCCGCCGTGAAGAGGAGGGCGATCTTTTGGCTCCGGCGGAATAAACCGGGCGATTCCCGCTCCCCCTTCTCTTCCCAGAGATTCAACAGGAAGAAAACGGTTCCCAAAAAATAAAAAGAGAGGGTCAGCTTAAAAAAGAGAACATTCAGCATCGGTTTCCGAATCGCGTTAAAAGTAAACCATTATATCTTTTGACAAAAAATGTGTCAAGGAGTTTTCAGCGTTAGAACAAGGAGTTGGGGCGCCTTGAGACCTCTCCCGGAAAGCTTCATTCGTTGACAAAAGATTAAAAAAAGTGATAAATTTGAAAATGCCTCCTCGGAAGAAAACCCGGAGCTTCGGTCATGTTGGTTCAAATGAAAGTGCGCGGATTGATGTTCGATCCGATCAACAACGCCTATATCATCATTCTCCGGGATGAAGAGAACACCGAGGTGTTGCCGATCTGGGTCGGGAAACCGGAAGCCAACGCCATCAGCCTCGCCTTGGAAGGGGTCTTTACCCCGCGTCCGATGACCCACGACCTCATCAAGAATGTGTTGGACACCCTCGACGCGAAAGTGATCAGCATTGTGGTGACCGATTTGAAAGACAACACCTACTTTTCAAAAATCCACCTGATGTACCGGGATTCCGAATATACGGTCGATTCGAGGCCGAGCGACGCGATCGCCTTGGCCTTGCGGACGGACGCTCCCATTTTCGCGACGGAGGGGGTCATTAAAAAACAAAGTTCCGAAGAGTTGGACCGATGGCTCGATAATCTCAGACCCGAAGACTTCGGGAAATACGACACGTAGATGATCAAAATAAAATCGGTCCTCTCTCTTTTTCTCTGGGGAATGCTCTTCTCCGGCTGCGTCGGCATCGACGATCTATCCCATGAAAATTACCGAAAAGGGATTTTATACATCCGGGATTTTTCAAATGAGACCCTGGCGGTCCTGCCGATGGTCGCGAGGGGAGAGAGCCGTCGTTACGTTCAACCGGCCGAAGCGATTTTCTTCAAAGCGCTGACCGAAATGCGCCAGTCGATGCGCCTCATTTCTCCCGAAGAAAATCTGGCGAAAATCAGGATGGAGGGGCTCGATTCCGATTTCGAGCGGTTTCAACAGGAAACCTCCTTCAAGAAGGTTTCAAAAGAAAAGGATCTGGCCGATCTTCGAAAGACTTTGGAGACCCGTTTCGTCCTGCAGACCGAGCTGCAACAGGTCGAAACAATCGAAGGGGCCACGCACATCCGCCTGCAAGGGAGGCTTTGGGACATCGAACTGGGGGATATTATATGGGAAGGGACCGGGGAGGCGCGGGGCTATCTCTTTCTCTTTTTCCCGCGGGTTCCGGCCAGCTTTGAAAAAGCGGTCGAAGTCGCCAGCCGGGGACTCATTCGAAAACTTCCCTAGCGGCTCTGTTATTTTAGGTGTAAGGTTATCTAGATGAATATTCCATTAAAAGTGCATGCGGTTTTATCCGATCAGAACACCGACGCCCAAATCGTGATTCTGAAAGACGAGCAGAACGCGGAGCTTCTTCCGATTTGGATCGGATCGGCTGAAGGGAACGCCATCCGCTTCGCCCTCGAAGCGCTCGCCCCTCAGCGTCCTTTGACCCATGATCTGTTGAAAAGCTTCCTCACCCATTTAAACGTCCAGATGGAAAAGGTGGTGATCACCGACATCAATAACAGCACCTATTACGCCACCCTTTATCTCATTCCAAACCGGCCGGCCTCTCAAGGAACCGAGCGTGAGGCCAACGATCAAGCGTCGGCCCCGGAATTGACGGTCGACGCCCGGCCGAGCGACGCCATCGCCCTCGCCCTCCGGATGGGGGTCCCCATCTATGCGACCGAAGAGGCGCTCCAGAAAAAGGGATCGGAAAATCTGGACGCCTGGCTTGAACGGCTTAAGCCGAAAGATACGGGCCCGTACGACACTTGACCTTTCCGGCCGGAAGGACCTCCTCATTCAACGCCTCGCGCAACGCCGCTTGATGGATGAAGACGCCGGTCGGTTTCTAAATTTTGGCTAGCGGAGCGCCTTTTTGAGAATGGAGCGATCTTGACCTTCCCCATAGAAAAAATAAAGTTCGGCATGGTGAGCCTCGGCTGTCCGAAGAACCAGGTCGACGCCGAGGTGATGCTCGGCTCCCTCACGCAGGCGGGATATCAATGGACCCCGGAGGAAGAAGAGGCCGACATTCTTATCGTCAATACCTGCGGATTTATCGATCAGGCGAAGGAAGAGTCGATCGACACCCTCCTCGCGATGGGGGAGCTCAAGAAAAGCGGCCGGCTGAAGGCCCTCATCGCGACCGGTTGCCTGACCCAGCGCTATCCGGGCGACCTCCTGGACCAACTTCCGGAGATCGACGCCGTCGTCGGGACCGGCGACTTTCCGAAGATCGCTCCGCTCGTCCGGTCTCTTTTAAACCGCCGCTCTCAACCGGAGCGGCCCAATCTCACGGCGGCGCCGACCTTTCTCTATCAACCGGAGACCCCGCGGGTTCGGATCGGGCCCCGGCATTGGGCCTATGTGAAGGTTTCCGAAGGGTGCCACTACCGCTGCTCTTTTTGCAGCATCCCCTCTTTCCGGGGAGACCTCCAGAGCCGGACGGTCGACTCGGTCGTCCGGGAGGCGCGGGCGCTGGCGGAAGAGGGGGTGGTGGAGATCAACCTGATCGCGCAGGTCCTGACCAGCTTCGGCCGGGACCGCCGGGAAAAAGGGGAGCTGGAGGCGCTGCTGAAAGCGCTGACCCGCGTCGACGGGATCCGATGGATTCGCCTTTTTTACACCTATCCGACCGACTTCACCGATCCGCTCATCGATCTGATCGCGCAGGAGGAAAAAATCTGCGGCTACATCGATCTTCCGCTCCAACACATCGATGACGCGATTCTCAAGAGAATGAATCGCAAAGGAAAGCGGAAAGAGATCGAAGCGCTGATCGAAACGCTCCGGCGGCGGATCCCTTCGGTGACCCTTCGCAGCACATTCATCGTCGGATTTCCGGGGGAGACCGAAAAGGAATATCAAGCCTTATTGCGCTTTGTTCGGGAGACCGAATTCGACCGCTTGGGAGTCTTTACCTATTCGCATGAAGAGGGGACCTCGGCTTTCGCTCTAGGGGATCCGATCTCTCAAGCCGTCAAAATGGAGCGCCAAATGGAAATCCTCGAAGCGCAAAAAAAAATTTCCCGGAAGAGAAACCGGCGGCTGATCGGAACGACTCAGACAGTCTTGGTCGACGGCCTCTCCAAAGAGACCGATCTCCTTTTGGAAGGGAGAATGGAAGGGCAAGCTCCCGATGTCGACGGCGTAACGCTGATCAACGACACAGGCGGGCAAACTCCGTCTCCCGGCGATTTTGTCTCGATCAAAATCAGCGCCGCCCATGATTACGATCTGGTCGGAAGTATTGTCGAGAGTAAGGCGCCCCTTGATGACGAAACGATCCAAATCGCGCCGATCGGATCCTAGTCTTCAGAAGATCCGACCGTGACCGCTTCCCTTCTCATCTTCCTCTTTACGTACGCTTTCATCGCCTTCCGCAACCTTCCCGTGTTCCCCCTCGACATGCCGGCCGGGGCGCTCACCGGCGCCGTTTTGATGGTGGCGACGGGGGTCCTCACCCTGCCGGAAGCCTACGTCGCCATCGACTGGAATACCCTTCTCCTCCTCTTCGGAATGATGCTGGTCGTCGCCTATCTCGGCATGGCCGGTTTCTTCGATTCCGCCGCGACCTTCCTCTCTTCGCTTTTCCTCTCCCCTCTT
>DATDON010000070.1:0-3728 GCA_035293225.1 Candidatus Manganitrophaceae bacterium | reverse complement strand
ATGCAGGCCGAAAAACAGATGCTTGAGGATATCATTCTCTCAACGCCCGGCGTCCGATCGTTCCGGAATCGTCTGGTCATCAAGCCCTGTCGGGCGTCGGCCGGCGCCTGAAAGGATCCTCTGTGTATCGACAGACACGGCCGCATCGCGGAGTCGCGGCGCTTGTTCCAGGAAGGGGGGAGAGCATGTTCGTGAAAGAGAGATTCACACCCAAAATAAAAAATTTGCCTCGGGAAAATCCGACCCTTTGCCTCAACACGGGGGAAGGAAGATACCTCTTTGTCCATCGCCTCAGCCAAATTAAAAAGAGAAACCCTCAAAAAGAGATGCGAAAGCGAATCAAAGAAATCAAGCGGGTCGTCTTGTATCCCTCTTAGAATCTCCTGCATGTAAAACTGCATGTAAAACAGAACGGTGAGCTCTATGGCGTTTCAAGGATCAGGAATCATGACCGCCCCTCTCGACAAAGCGGTCCATTGGGCGCAACGTTCTTCCCTCTGGCCGCTGACGATGGGGCTCGCCTGCTGCGCGATTGAGATGATGTCGATGGTCGGCTCCCGGTACGATATCGCCCGCTTCGGCGCGGAGGTTTTTAGAGGCACGCCGCGCCAGGCGGATCTGATGATCGTCTCAGGGAGATGCTCGATGAAGATGGCCCCGGTGGTAAGAAGGCTTTATGATCAGATGGCCGAGCCGAAATGGGTCATCGCCATGGGGACTTGCGCATCGTGCGGCGGGGAGTTCAACAACTACGCCATCGTTCAGGGGGTCGATAAATTTTTGCCGGTCGATGTCTTCGTCCCGGGCTGCCCTCCCAGCCCGGAGGCGTTGATTTTCGGCATTTTGAAACTGCAGGAAAAAATCGCGAAAGGATCCCCTCCCGCCTATTTGAGGAAAGAATCATCATGACCCCGCTGGAACAGGCGTTCATGGATGAAAACTGGGGGGCTCCCGTCAGGATCGAGACGGCGAAAGATCATCCGACGCTGATCGTGGCGCCCGAAAACCTGCTGAATATCTCCCGCCGGCTGAAAGACGATCCAAAATTTCATTTCGACCTTCTGACCGACATCACCGCGGTCGATCATCTCCATCGAGCGCCCCGCTTCCAAGTCGTTTACCATCTTTATTCGACCCGGAGCGCCCGCCGCGTCCGGGTGAACCTCTTCCTCCCTTCGGAACAACCCTCCGTCGATTCGGTCACCCCCGTCTGGCCCGCCGCCAATTGGTATGAGCGGGAACTCTTCGATCTGTTTGGAATTCATTTCAGGGGCCACCCGAATTTGAAGCGCCTGATCATGCCGGGCCGGTGGATCGGCCATCCCCTGAGAAAAGATTACCCCCTCGGAGGGGAAGAGGTTCTCTTCTCCCACAACCGCGGACAGATCGAACAACAGGTCATCCCCTGGGATCAGTTGGAGGACGAGGCCGAGGTCTATGAAGAGATCGATCTCGACCAGGCCAAAACCTCCGGATTTATCGGAACGGTTCCGGAAAGCGAGACCCAGGTCAATCCGATGAGATTGGATTTGAACATGGGGCCGCAACATCCCGGGACCCATGGGCTGCTCCGGCTGGTCCTCCATTTGGAAGGAGAGGTCGTTCGCGACGTCGAGCCCCATATCGGTTATCTCCACACCGGGATTGAAAAGTCGATGGAGAGGCTCAGTTACCCGCAGGCGTTGACCATGACCGACCGGGCCGATTACGTTTCCAATCTAAACAACAATCTCGCCTATTGCATGGCGGTCGAAAATCTGCTGGGGCTCGAAATCCCCCTGCGCGCGCAATACGCCCGCGTCATCTTGAATGAGCTGGAGCGGCTTGCGAGCCATATGGTCTGGCTGGCGGCCCTCTCTTTCGATATGGGGGTGATGAGCGCCTTCTTCTACTGTTTCGAACTCCGGGAGCGGGTATTGGAGATTAAGAATCTCTGCTCCGGGGTCCGAATGATGACCAGTTATATCACCGTCGGGGGACTCCGGATGGATCTCCCGAATGGATTCCATGAGAAAGTTCAAAATATCCTGGAACCCTTTCCGGACAAAATCGGAGAACTTGAAAAGATGCTCGACGACAATCCGATCTGGATCCGGCGTTTGAAAGGGACCGGAAAGCTCTCGCCCGAAGAGGCGATCGCCTGGAGCGTCACCGGGCCGCCGGCCCGCGCCAGCGGGATCAAATGGGACCTTCGCAAATCGAATCCCTACTCCTGTTACGACCATTTCGAATTCGATCTGCCGTTGGGAAGCGAGGGGGACAATTACGACCGGTACCGGGTCCGGATGGAAGAGATGCGCCAGAGCCTTCGGATCATTCGGCAGGCGCTCGACCGCCTTCCGGGGGGAGCGTTCCGCTCCGACGACCGAAAAGTGGTCCTTCCCCCCCGCGAAGAACTGGAGCGGAGCATGGAGGCGGTCATCCACCATTTCCTGATTTCGAGCGACGGCTTTCTCGTCCCCCCCGGAGAGGCCTACGCCGCGGTCGAAGGGCCGCGGGGGGAACTGGGCTATTACATCCATAGCGACGGGGGAAACAAACCGTACCGGGTCAAGATCCGAGACCCTTCTTTCGCCCATGCGCAGGCGATTCCGGTGATGGCGCGAGGGGGGATGGTCGCCGACATCATCGCGCTCATCGCGACGATCGATCCGGTCCTGGGGGGAATCGACCGATGACTTACGGCGCGGACGAAAAAATTCTGACCCGCAACTACCCCCTCCCCGACGCCGGGGAGATCGACGTCTACATGAAGCAAGGGGGCTATCTCGCCCTGCAAAAGGCGATCGGTGAGATGACGCCGCAGCAGGTCATCGACCAGGTGACGCGATCGGGGCTCCGGGGCCGCGGCGGGGCGGGCTTCCCGACGGGGAAGAAATGGGACTTTGTTCCCAAGACTCCCGGCGAGAAATATCTGGTCTGCAACGGCCATGAAAAAGAGCCGGGGACATACAAAGACCAGGAGTTGATGGAAAAGGACCCTCATCTGCTGATCGAAGGAATTTTGATCGCGGCGTACGCCATCGGGGCCGGCGTCGCTTACCTCTTCATTCACCACGATTTTCAAAACGCGAGGCGCCGCCTGGAAGACGCCATTGCTCAAGCCGTCGCCCGGCGGTTCGCCGGGAAGAACATCATGGAGAGCGGCCGGTCGATCGATCTGATCCTCCATGTCGGCCATGAGGCCGGCCGCGGCTATATCTGCGGGGAAGAGACCGCGATGTTGGAAGGGCTGGAGGGGAGAAAATGCATGCCGAGATTCAAGCCCCCCTTCCCCGCCGTTCAGGGGCTCTTCGGAAAACCGACCGTCGTGAACAACGTCGAAACGTTGGCCGGCGTCCCCTACATCATCCAGGAAGGGGCGGAGGCGTTTCGAAGGTTCGGGACGGAGAAAAGCCCCGGGACCAAGATCTACTCGATCAGCGGCCCGGTCCAAAGACCCGGAAACTACGAATTCCCGCTCGGCGTCTCCCTGGGGCGGTTGATCGACGCGGCGGGAGGGGTCCGGGCCGGGAGCAGGGTCAAAGCGATCCTTCCGGGAGGCTCTTCGGTCCCGATGCTCTCCGCGGATCATCTCGATCTCCGGCTCGATTATGAGACGGTCAAGGCGGCCGGCTCCCAGCTCGGGACCGCCGGAATCATCCTCATCGACGAGGCGGTTTGCATCGTGAAGGCGGCGGTCGTCCTCTCCCAGTTTTATTTCGAAGAGTCGTGCGGAAAATGTACCC
>DATDON010000069.1:0-2227 GCA_035293225.1 Candidatus Manganitrophaceae bacterium | reverse complement strand
AAGCGGCGCCGGATGATGGTAAGCGGGGGGAGGAGAGACCCGCTCCAATCGGACCAGGTGGCGCTCCCCCTCATCTAGATATCGAGGAGGCTCTTTGGGGCCGCAGGCGCCCAATAAAAAAAGAATCGATAAAAAAAGACCGGTTCGCTTCAATGCCCCCTCCTTTGACTCTTTCCCGCGTTTTCACATGCGGCGCCCCATCCTGTCGAAAAATCCCTTCGCGTCACGACCCTTAAAAATGAGAGTGGAACTTCCGTCAGGCCTTCAATCTCGTTCGGATCCGCTCTAAAAGGACAGGGATAGGGACGCCAATTCAATCAGGGTGAAGGGGACCGACCTGAAAGCTGAGGAGGCTTCCCCAAGGTGGTGATATAAACGACGATCTGATCGAGAGAAAGACCTAAAAGGGCGTTGACCTCATCGTCATAAAATCCGCCGATTCCGCTGGCGCCGATCCCGAGACGAACCGCGGCCAGATTCATTCTCTGGCCGATATGGCCCGCGTCCAGATGAAGATAGCGATAAGCGCGGTCGCCATATTTCTCCAACGCTCTTTTAAGGTGAGCGATGTGGACGACGACCGCCGCCGCGTCCCGCGCCAATTCCTGGCCGAGGCAAAGGCGCCACGTCTGCTTGCGGAAATCTCCGCCGTAAAGCCATCGAAGCTCCCGACTCTGCGGGGCGTAATAAAAGACCCCCGGCTCCAATCCGTCCACCTTCTGGATCACCAGATAGGTTTCCAGAAGAGAAGGATCAAACAGAGGGAGGGGATCAAACGAAAGGGGCTGATAGGCGTATTCCAAAATAGAAGCGAGTTCCTCTTTCAAAATCGATTCGCCGGTAAAAGCCCGGGCCGATCTTCTGAGCAAAATCGTCTGCCCCACCCCCTCCTCCCACTGGATCGGCGCGGGGTCCAAGGGAATCGCCTCTTTGTGGGGATACTTGGACTCCAACAGACCGATATCCGGAGGAGAGTGGACGCTCGACAAGTCGACCTCTTCATCCGGGGAGATGGAAGAAACGCGATGGAGTTGAAGCTGAAGCCGTTGCGAATCCTCCTCTCCTCCCGTCTTCTTCCGTTGGGAGGCGATCGCCGGCGCCGAATGTATCTTTTGAGGGCCGATCCGAGAGGATTGGGGAAGCGCGACGACCGTGAGAACCCCCTCTTCCGACTCTTCCAGGAAAAGAAGACGATTGAGCGGCGCGTCGAAAAACCCGCCGATGGGATAAGGGGCAAAGCCCTCCTCCGGAGCGTACGCGACCACGTTGCCTAAAATATGTCCCGTATCGAGCAAGATCCGGCGATAGGCCCGCTCTTGATAACGCCACGCGCTCCTTTGATACACCGCGGTCAAGATCATGAGAAGATTGGAGCGCTCAATCGCCTCATGTCCGACACAATACTTTTCGAACTCCGCCCAGAAATCCCCCTCCCACACCGGAATCAAGGAGTGGTCTCTTACCTGAAAATTATAGATTCCATTCTCCAGGGTCGAAAGACCCCGGATCGCAAGATAGATTTCGGTCGGATAAAGCCCGCCGGCGGTCGGAGCGGCCCGGAGGACGAGCGATTGACCGTTCGGATATTGCAAAATCCCCGTGACCCCGTTGGTAAAATAAAGGAGGCGCGAGATCGCGCCGGCGCCGAATGGATAGCCCCCCTCTTCTTTGGGAGGCGCCAGCGGCTCCCCCGTGAACGGGTTGTTCTGGAAGGGGAGGTAGGGGATCAGATCGATCTTCTTCTCGCTATGATATTCTTTATAGGGAGAGGGTTGAGCGCCCCAGTCGAGCTGCCGCTGATGTTTCGCCATTTCGGCTTCATGGTACTTTGTCTCTTGATGATAAATTTCGGCGAGCGCTTTTTTTTCCGTCATTTTGAACCTATAAACCTGAACCTAATAAACCCGGGTGAACCCCTCATAAGATGTTATGAAGACTTACAAATCAACCTTACTCTAATATAGAAAAGAGGGGATGTCAATTGGGACGGCCCCCATTATCGTCGAGAGCAATCCCCTTCAATCCTATTGAAAATCCAAGCGCTAAGGAATGTCTCTCCCCGGCTTATCGCCTCGCGACGGTTCAGGTTCGGCCTCCAATTTTATATTGATTGTCGTCAAAAAATAGTGTATCCTGAACGAAACTTTTAAACGCTATTCAAAGGATGAAATGAACCGATCGATCTCTGGAAATCAGACGACCCTCCCGGAGGAGATTGTCCAGGAAA
>DATDON010000068.1:0-3163 GCA_035293225.1 Candidatus Manganitrophaceae bacterium | reverse complement strand
CTTCATGGTGGTGGCGCCGGGGCTGGAGCGGCCGAATCCGGTGACGACCGCCCTTTCCTTCGTCAGTTTAAAGCCGTGGGAGGCGCGCGCCCGGAAGCAGCAGGAGATCGCCGCCGCGCTGGGGCCGAAGATGTTCGCGCTCCCCGGAGTCATGGCCTTTCCGATCAATCCCCCGTCGCTCGGCCAAAACTTCCGCAATCCGCCGATCCAATTTGTCGTTCAGGGGAATTCTTATCCCGAGCTGGAGAGGATGGTCAATCAGCTCATGGACCGGACGCGCGCCTATCCGGGGCTGATGAACATGGACAGCGATTTGAAATTGAACAAACCGCAACTGAAGGTCACCTTAAACCGGGAAAAGAGCGCCGACGTCGGCGTCGAGGTGAATGAGATCGGGCGCGCTTTGGAAACGCTCCTGGGCGGGCGTCAGGTCACCCGCTTCAAGCGGGAAGGAGAGCAATATGATGTCATTGTGCAGTTGGAAGGCAAAGACCGCGTCAATCCCTCCGATCTGACCGCGATATTCGTTCGGGGGAAGAATAATCAACTGGTCCAACTCTCCAACCTGCTCCAGGTCCGGGAGAGCGTGGCGCCGAAGGAGTTGAACCACTTCAACCGCCTCCGCTCCGCCACCATTACCGCGAACGTCGCCCCGGGGTACGCCTTGGGAGACGCCCTCGCTTTTATGGAAAAGACCGCGGAGGAGGTCCTTCCGGAAGAGGCGCAGATCGCGCTCGACGGCCAGTCGCGCGAATTCAGGGAGTCGGGCGCCGGGATGTACTTTACTTTTGTATTGGCGCTCGTCTTTATTTATCTGGTTCTGGCGGCGCAGTTCGAAAGCTTTATCGACCCCTTCATCATCATGCTTTCGGTGCCGCTGGCGATCACCGGCGCGCTCCTCTCGCTCAAGTTGACCGGCGGGACCCTCAATGTCTACAGCCAGATCGGGATGGTGATGCTGGTTGGTTTGGTCACGAAGAACGGCATCTTGATCGTGGAGTTCGCCAACCAACTGCAGGATCAGGGGCGCGATATCCATCAGGCGGTGGTGGAGGCCTCCGCCCTCCGCCTCCGTCCGATCTTGATGACCGCCGCTTCCACGATCCTCGGGGCGGTCCCCCTGGCGCTCGCCTCCGGCGCCGGCGCCGAAAGCCGCCAGCAGATCGGGTGGGTCGTTGTCGGAGGCCTTCTCCTCGGCACCCTCCTGACCCTCTTCATTATCCCGGTCGCCTACACCTTTCTGGCGAGCAAGCGAGAGGCGCTTCCCGAGGAGAATGAGGCGTAAAGAATACGCCTATCTCACATCGAATTCCAGCGCCATTCCTTGCGCGAAGTGGGCCCTTCCTTTCGCGTCGGGGAAGAAACAGATGAGGCCGTAATGGCCCGGGGTGAAGTTCGCGTCGAAGAAACCGTGCGACCCTTTTTCAATCCCGGTGATCCCTCCGACCAGCTTGCCCGGCGGGGGGCCGGAGGCGTCGGGAACAAGGGCGGCGATGAACTCTTTGATCGATGCGCCGGGCGCCAATCGGACGACGACGACCTCGTGGGGCTGGCTTCCGTTGTTGACGACCCGGACGGTCTGTTTCCCGACGGCGACCGGTTTTGATAATTCAAAGGCAAAGTCGGATTCGGTGAGGGTCAGGTCCGATTTCGGTTCCGGAGGCCGAGGGGAGCTGTCCGCCGCGACGGTGAGCGGTTTTATCATGCCGAGGGCCGCATGGGGAACGCCCCCTTGATTGGGAAGCACGCAGATGAGGAGGTAGTTTCCAGGCTCCAGGGTCACGGTGGCGTCGGCCTGCCCGCCCGGCGACGTCCCGTTCGGCCCGCCGGCGTTCTTCGCCCAAATCGGCATGCCGACGGCGGTTTCTTTGAGCGCTTTGCGGAAATCTTCGGCGGTCTTCCCTTTCGCGAGCTTGACCAATTGGATATGGTGCGGTTCATCCCCTTGGTTGACGATCCGGACGGTCGTGATCCCCGCCGGTATGCGGTCGGGACCTTTAAAGTCGTAATTTTCGGCGATGAAGGTGACGATGTTTATTTTTACTGCGGAGGCCGCATCGGCGCTCAAGGGGCGCCCTAAAAGAGGCGGCGCCCCGAAGGCGGCCGATAGAAGACTCAATAAAATAAAAGGATGTAATCTTTTCATAAGGGATCCCCTTTGTGACGCGCTCAGAATCTTGATAATGGTTTCCGTTCCTCCGGAAACCATTCCCCGGAGGTCAAAGAGCCCCGGCTCAAAAGCAGGGGAGGTCTCATCTCTTCCGGTAAAACCTTACAATCTTCGGAACAATCCGACCAGGTCGCTGACCGTGACGGCGCGATCGGCGACTTCGATGGCGACCTGTTGCGCATCACGAACGGCCCGCTCCCGGGTCGCGTCGTCTTGGGCGGCCTCCCGAATCCGGGCGACTTCTCGATCAATCTTTTCCAAATTTTTCTTGACGACCTGATTTTTTTCCAGGATCGGGGCCAACGCGGCCCGGATTTGGTCGAGTTGAGAATCAAGGAGCGCTTCCGGCAATTGCGCCGCCAGCTTCGGGTCAAAGACCGTCCGAAGCGCTTGCGCGAGGAACGCGTAAAACTTTCCGATTTCGATCGCGGCGTTCAACATCGCGGTCTTCCCGTCATCCGTCATGATCGACCTCCTTCCGCCGAGGGTTAAATCCCCCAGCCCCCGCTGAGATGAATATTGGCGCCGGTGACGTAGCGCGCTTCTTCGGAAATAAGAAATCGGGCCGCCGCCGCGGCGTCCTGAAGCTCGCCGACATAACCCGCCGGGATATTCTTCGCCACGGCGGCGAGCTCCGAATCGGGGGCGCTCCCGGATCGGATAAAGCCGGGGGAGATCGCGTTGACCGTGACCCCGAAGGGGGCGGCGAGCTTGGCGAGAGAGCGGGTGAGGACGAGAATTCCGACTTTGGAAATATAATGCGCGGTCAATTGCGGTTGGGCGATCATCTGGTCGGCGTTGGCCATGCTGAAGTTGATGATCCGTCCCCATCTCCGCTCTTTCATGCCGGGGAGGGCCGACCGGCTCATGTAGAAGACCGGATGGAGGTTGTTATCGAACATCGCATGCCATCCCTCGATCGTTTCTTCGAGGAGGTTGATCCGGTGGTAAGGGCCGGCGGCGTTGATCAGGGCGTCCACCCGGCTCCATCGC
>DATDON010000067.1:0-3347 GCA_035293225.1 Candidatus Manganitrophaceae bacterium | reverse complement strand
TCACCACGCCGGGGGTGCCGATCGACTCCAAATGAAATGGCGCTATCGCATTCTCATTTTTCTCTTTTTTTTGCCTGTCCAAGCGCTTTTTCTCGAGTATTTTCGGTTTTGGGGGATAAAGGCCGATCTCGCTTTAGTCGTCATCTATCTGATGGGATTATTTTATGGAAGGACGGCCGGGCTTTTATGGGGCTTGACGTTCGGCGCGCTGCTCGATCTCTTTTCGGTCGGAATTTTAGGGGTCAACTTCGGCCTCAAGGCGATCATGGGGTTGATGGCGGGGGTTTTAGGGAAGTCCCTTTTAAATCTGACCTTCGTCGCGAACATGGGAATCGTTTTCGCGTTCTCGGTTTTGCATGATATCGCCGGCGTTCTCTTTTTTCGAGGGATCGAGCCGGATGGGATGGGAGGCCTTTTCTTATTTTTTCGTGATGAAGTCCTCCCGAGAGGAATCTACAACAGTCTGCTCGCCGCCGTTTTTTTTATTATTTTCTTCAAGAACATACGGGTGAAAGGATCGATTGAGAATGCGGGACCATTATTTTCCCCAGGAGGAAAATCGCGATTTACAGAGTAGAATAAACTGGTTCTTGGGCGTAATCGCCATCGCCCTTTTGGGCCTCTTGCTCCGGGCCTGGTATCTCCAGGTGGTCAAGGGGGAATTCTATCTCGAATTATCCGAAAACAACCGCATCCGCGTCGTTAAAACGGCGCCCCCTCGCGGCCTCATTTACGACAGAAACGGGGCCCTTTTGGTCAATAATGTCCCCAGTTTTAATCTTTATGCGGTCTTGGAAGATATGCCGGATTCCTCTCTCGTCTTGAATCGTCTCGCCGATCTGATTGAAATGAGCCGGGAGGAAATGGCGCTCCGCGTCACCCTTAAAAAAGAAGACCCCTATCTTCCGGTTAAAATAAAAGGGGGCCTTTCGATGAAGGAGGTCGCTCAAGTAGAAGGACATGGTCTGGAGCTGCCCGGCGTAAAAATCGAGGCTGAATTTAAACGCAATGCCATTTACCAAGCGTTGGCCGCCCATCTTTTAGGCTACGTGGGAGAGATTTCTCAGGCGCAGCTTGAATCGGGCATCTACCCGAAAACGGAATCGGGCGCCGTTGTCGGACAGTACGGCATTGAGCAGACGTATGATACAATTATCCGAGGCGCGCCCGGCCAGAAAGGAATCGAAGTTGACGCGCTGGGACATGAAATCCGCCTTTTATCGGTCAAAGAGCCGGTTCAGGGGGATGACGTCTTTTTGACGCTCGACTTGAATGTTCAGAAGGCGGCGGAAGAGGCGTTGGGAAAGCAGGCGGGGGTGATTGTCGCCATGGACCCCCGCACTGGAGAGGTGTTGGCGATGGCCAGTCATCCCGCGTTCAACCCGAATGTTCTTTCCGAAGGGGCGTCGGTCCAAGAATGGGAGGCGCTCCTCAACGATCCGGAACATCCCCTCACCAACAGGGCGATCCAGGGACAATATCCTCCGGGCTCTACTTTTAAAATCGTTCTCGGCGCGGCGATACTGGAAGAGAAAGAAATTCCGAGGGGAAACCGGGTCGATTGCAGAGGCTTTCTTCCTTTTGGAAAAAGGATATTCAACGATTGGAAAAGGGAGGGGCACGGATCGGTGGACTTCCGCCGCGCCATCGTTGAATCGTGCGATGTTTACTTCTATCAGATGGGCGATCGGCTCGGCGTGGACACCATCGCCAAGTTCGCTTTTCTCTTCGGTCTGGGGAAGCCGACCGGGGTCGGCTTGGCGTCGGAAAAAGGGGGGCTCATCCCAACCGTTGAATGGAAGGAGAAGACGCGTAAAGAGCCTTGGTTTCCGGGGGAAACCCTCTCCGTCTCGATCGGTCAAGGCTATGTCTCAACCACTCCCCTTCAACTGAACGCGATGATCAGCGCGGTCGCGGCGCACGGCGTTTGGCGCCCCCCGCAGCTTTTAAAAAAGAGCCGGGACCGTGAAACCGGCGCCGTCAGAGAATCCGAACCCCTTCCGGGGAGGCGCCTTCCGATTTCGGCTGAGACATTACAAACAATTAAAAACGCTTTGGCGGGGGTGGTGTCCGACCCCAAGGGAACGGCCTTTTCGTCGCGATCCAAATATGTTTCGATCGCGGGGAAAACAGGGACGGCGCAGGTGGTCGGATTGAAGGTCTCCCAATCGCAGCCTGATGAATTCAAGGATCACGCCTGGTTTGTCTCTTACGCTCCCGTGGAAGATCCTCAAATCGCGGTGACGGTTCTGGTGGAACATGGCGGCCATGGCGGATCGACGGCGGCCCCGCTTGCCCGCAAAGTGATTGAAGCGTATCTTGGAGCGCCGGTTTCCCCGGGCGCCGTCGCGGGAGACGGAACGGCCCAGCCTGCGCCGGCCCCTCCCCCGCCAAGAGAGGGTTAGGGCTAAACGACTATCTCAAAAACCTTGTGGGGCCGGCGGTCGGGGGCCGGGGGCCAGTAAAAAAGGTCGAGTTTTTCTGAATCTTTTCTCTGACCCCCGGCCCCGCCTTTTGAGATAATTTCTAAGGATTTTTTATGATTGATCGCAGAAGTCTCGCAGGTTACGATTGGCTTCTTTTTACCGTCGTCTTCCTGATCCTGGGGCTGGGGGCGCTCTCTCTCTACAGCGTCACTTCCGTCGGCGTCCCCTCCGGAAGAACGCCGCTCTATCTAAAACAAATTTATTGGATCATGCTCGGCTGGATCGTCTTCCTTTTCTTCGCCTGGATCGATTACCATGAGATTATTCGTTTCGCTTATCCGATCTACGCGCTGACCTTGATCCTCCTCGGGCTCGTTCTGGTGATCGGACGGGTCGGCATGGGGGCCCAACGGTGGCTTTCATTCGGTTTTCTCTCCATTCAACCCTCGGAGCTGGCCAAGATCAGCCTCTTGCTGGTATTGGCCAAGGCTTTTTCGGAATCCAATCCTAGAAAAGGGCTCAACTTCAGACAACTGATCAAGCCCGGCCTCCTCATATTGATACCGATGCTTCTCATTTTAAAGCAGCCCGACCTCGGCACCGCGCTGGCGATCTCCTCCCTTTTTTTCAGCATGGTCTTTGTGTTGGGTTTGCGCTCGAAATTCTTGATCTATTTTTCGCTCTTTTCCGTCATGCTCTTCCCCTTCTTCTGGCAGTTCTTTTGGAGCCATTTGAAAGATTATCAAAAGAACCGGCTGCTGACCTTCATCAACCCCACGGGCGACCCGATGGGGACCGGCTATCACATTATCCAGTCGAAGATCGCGATCGGCTCCGGCATGGTGCATGGCAAGGGATACCTGCAGGGGACGCAGAACCAACTGCGCTTCCTCCCCGAGCACCACACCGACTTCGTGTTCT
>DATDON010000066.1:0-6098 GCA_035293225.1 Candidatus Manganitrophaceae bacterium | reverse complement strand
GAGCGGCGCCTGGAAAACCGCGCCGGAGGCCCCCCCGCTCGAAAAAAGGGGGAACGCCCTTTTGAGGTGGACCGCTGGCGAGGATCCCAAGTTGTTGGAAATACGGGGAGACCCCCCTTTCGGGGTCTATGGGACGGGAGCGTAAAGCCCGTCCCGATCAAGAAGGAGAGAATGGCAAACCGTCGCAAGACTGTTTCAGAGGTCAAAACCGACTTTCTCGTCATCGGAGGGGGCGTCGCCGGCCTTCGCGCCGCGATCGGCGCGAGCCGATACGGAAAGGTGATCCTTCTGAACAAAGGGCTAAAAAGCGAGTCGAACTCGCAATTCGCCCAAGGGGGGATCGCCGCGGCGCTGAACGAGGACGAGGAGGGGGTTCAATCGCACTATCAAGACACCCTCGACGCCGGAAGGGGCCTCTGCCGGGAAGCAGCGGTCAAGGCGTTGGTAGAGGAGGGGCCCCAGAGAATCCATGAGTTGATCGCCTGGGGGGCGAAATTCGATAAGATCGGCGCTGAATTCGCCCTCGCGAAAGAAGGGGCGCACAGCCGACGCCGAATTTTGCGGGCGAAAGGGGACGCGACCGGCCATGAAATCGTTCGCGCCCTGAAAAGCAAGGCGCGAAAACAGAAAAATATCTCGATCCGAAACGGTTATTTTACGGTCGATTTGTTGATGGAAGGAGCCGTTTGCCGCGGCGCTTGGGCCCTGGATGAACGGCGCGGCCTCCCCGCTCTATTCCTTGCGGAGCGGGTCATTTTGGCGACGGGGGGGGCGGGCCAGGTCTACCGCCGGACGACCAATCCTCCGGTCGCGACGGGGGATGGGATCGCCATGGCGCTCCGGGCGGGGGCGGTCCTTGAAGACATGGAGTTTTTTCAGTTTCATCCGACCTCCCTGGCGCTTCCGTCCGCTCCTTCCTTTCTTCTCTCCGAAGCGATGCGGGGAGAGGGGGCGATTCTCCGGGACGGGGAGGGAAAACCTTTTATGGACCGGTACCATCCCGATGCGGAGTTGGCCCCGCGCGATCTGGTGACCCGCGCCATTTGGGACAAGATGCTTCATGGGGATCGGCCCCATGTTTTTCTTGATCTGACCCATTTGAACGCTTCCTTCGTTCGCGAACGTTTTCCGAAAATTTACGCCACCTGTCTCCGATACGGCGTCGATATCACGAAAGAGCCGATCCCGGTCGCCCCCAGCGCGCACTATCTCATCGGAGGGGTGAAGACCGACCTGTTCGGGGAGACCACCCTCCAACGCCTCTGGGCGGTGGGGGAGGTCGCCTGCGTCGGCGTTCATGGGGCGAACCGGCTCGCCAGCAACTCCCTGTTGGAAGGGCTGGTTTTTGGCGCGCGGGCGGCGGACTCGGCGGGCCGGATGAAGAAATCTTCTTCATCCCGGATCGATTCGCCCCCTTTTCAGTCCTTTCCTCCAGCCCCCGCCGATCGCTATCTTTTGGTCCAGAAGGAACTTCGAGAGGCGATGTGGAACCAGGTCGGGATTATACGAAGCGAGGCCTCCATTCGGAAATTCATTGACAAATGGAGGGGGTGGACGTGGGTTCTTTCGGCGCCGGCCCTCTCCAGGCTGGCGTTGGAAACGCAAAATATGCTCTGGGTCTCCGCCGCCGTCGCACAATCGGCTTTAGGGAGAAGAGAGAGCATCGGCGCCCATTTTCGAGAGGATTTTCCCAAATCGAAAGGGGGCCGTTCCGAGCATTCTTCACTGACCCGGTCTGATTTGGAAGTTCTTTTAAGTTAAGCGGGGCCGCCGTCGGCGGGGGCTTGGGCATCGGACTTCGATGTGACGCCGACGAGGTTCCCCTTTCCGAGACGCCTACTCTTTAAATTTTGTAAAGGTCATTTGGGGGTAGCGTTCGGGATGATTGGTGTAGAAGATTTCACCATTGGGGCGATGACCGACGTAGATCCACCGTCCCGGGGCCGATTTCCCCAGGTATTTTCGATAAAGGCGCTGGACCTTCTCGACGTAGAGTCGGGTCTCTTCAAAAGGAGGGACTTTGCCGTATTTCATCACATTTCTCGCCCCCGCATGGTAAGCCGCCAAAGAGAGGGTGATATCCTGGTTAAACAGGTCGAGTAAATAGCGGATGTGCCGGACCCCCCCCCGGATATTTTCCTCGGGATCGAAGGGGTCGCTCAGGCCGAGATCAAAGGCGGTGTCGGGCATCAATTGCATCAGCCCCAGCGCCCCGGCGGAGGAGACGGCGTTCACGTCGAAATCAGACTCCGCCTTGACCACCGCCTTAATAAGGGCCGGCTCGATTCCCACACCTCTCGCCTCCCGTTCAATGATCCCCTCCACTTTTTGCCGCGTCTCTTTTTCTATGTAGAAAGTCGCTTTTTCCCCCGGTTGCAGCCGTTTATACCGGGTGTCGGTCGGAACGTTGCTGAAATGGATGGTTCCGGCCGAGTCAACATACTGAAATACCTCCATTGAAAGGGCGTCCAGCGGGCCGGAAAGGACAAAGAACAGAATGGTGGGAAGTAAATAGATCATTTCGCCTCCAATCGATGAAAAAGGTACCATTCAAACCGGCTTCTGTCAATGAATATCGGTATCGAAGGGGGTGAGGCCCCGCTACTTTTAAGGAGAACGCCTCAAAAAGGCGCCTTGAATTGAGCGAAAAGGGGTCTTATATTGGAAACAAGGCGAAGGAGGAGAGCGTATGCGTCTGGATCGGTTGACCCTCAAGGCTCAAGAGGCGTTTCAAGAGGCTCAAAAAAAGGGGGAGTCGTTTCATCATCAGCAGATTGATGAAGCCCATCTCGTCTCGGCGCTTCTGGAACAGAAAGAAGGGATTGTCGTCCCGATGCTGAAGAAGATCGGCGTCGGGGTGGAATTCCTCCGTGGGAAGATAGAGGAAAAACTCAAGGAAATTCCGGAAGTCAGCGGGCCGGGGGCGACGGGTTCGGTCTATATCACCCCGCAGCTGGGAGCGCTGTTGGAACGGGCCGAGAAAGAGGCGGAGCAGCTCAAAGATGAATATATCAGCGCGGAGCATCTCTTTTTGGCCCTGTTGGATCCAAGAGGATCGGTCAGCGCGCTTTTCAAATCGGCGGGGGTGGACCGGGAGAAGGTCTTGGCCGCTCTGGTCGAAATCCGCGGCTCCCACCGGGTGACCGATCAAAATCCCGAAGAGAAATACCAGGCGCTGGCCCGTTATTCCCGCGATTTGACCGATCTCGCCCACCGGGGAAAGCTCGATCCGGTGGTCGGGCGCGATGAAGAGATCCGCCGGGTGATTCAGGTCCTCTCCCGGCGGACCAAAAACAATCCGGTCCTCATCGGCGAGCCGGGGGTCGGAAAAACCGCCATCGCGGAAGGGTTGGCGCGGCGAATCGTCTCGGGCGACGTTCCGGAAGGGATCAAAAATAAAAGGGTTCATGCGCTCGATATGGGCGCCCTGATCGCCGGCGCAAAATTCCGCGGGGAGTTCGAAGATCGGCTGAAAGCGGTCATTAAAGAGGTGGTCGACGCGCAAGGGGGTGTGATTCTCTTCATCGATGAGCTTCACACGCTGGTCGGAGCGGGGGCGGCGGAAGGGGCGATGGACGCTTCGAACATGCTGAAACCTCCCCTGGCTCGAGGCGAATTGCGGGCGATCGGGGCCACCACGATTGATGAATACAGAAAGCATATCGAAAAAGATCCCGCGCTGGAACGGAGATTCCAGCCGATTTTGGTCCAGGAGCCGACGGTCGACCAGACGATTTCCATCCTCCGGGGCTTGAAAGAGCGTTATGAAGTCCATCATGGCGTCCGAATCCAAGACGCCGCCCTGGTCGCCGCCGCCGTCCTGTCGCATCGATACATCACCGACCGCTTTCTCCCCGACAAGGCGATCGATCTGATCGATGAGGCGGCCTCGCGTTTGAGGATGGAGATCGATTCCATGCCGACCGAACTGGATGAGATCCAGCGAAAGATCCGTCAACTGGAGATCGAGCGGGAAGCGGTCAAAAAGGAGAAGGACGAGGTTTCGCAGGCCCGGCTGCGGAAGATCGAGAAAGAGTTGGCCGATCTGTCGGAAGAATCCAACCGCCTCTCGGCCCAATGGAGGTCGGAAAAAGGCGCCATCCAAAAAATCAGAGGACTGAAAGAGGAGATCGAACTGACGGGGCGCCAGGCCGAGCAGGCCGAACGGGCGGGGGAGCTGGGAAAGGCGGCCGAGTTGCGGTACGGCAAGCTGATCAATCTCGATAAGCAGTTGGCCGAGGAGAATCGCCGTCTTCAGGCGCTGCAGTCGGGACAAAAGATGTTGAAAGAGGAGGTGGATGAAGAGGACATCGCCGAGATCGTCTCCAAATGGACCGGGATTCCCGTCTCGCGAATGATGGAGGGGGAGATCCAGAAGCTCATTCAGATGGAAGAACGGCTTCATCAGCGGGTGGTGGGACAGGAAGAGGCGATCACGGCGGTCTCCAACGCCGTCCGCCGCGCGCGCGCCGGGATTTCCGATCCCAACCGTCCCCTCGGCTCCTTTATCTTTTTGGGTCCCACCGGCGTCGGCAAGACCGAGATGGCGCGGGCGCTGGCCGAGTTTTTATTCGACGACGAGCAGGCGACGATCCGGATCGACATGTCGGAATACATGGAGAAGCATGCGGTGGCGCGTCTGATCGGGGCCCCTCCCGGATATGTCGGACATGAAGAGGGGGGTCAGTTGACCGAAGCGGTCCGACGAAGACCCTACTCCGTCGTTCTTTTTGACGAAATCGAAAAGGCGCATCCGGATATCTTCGGCGCGCTTCTCCAGGTGTTGGATGACGGAAGATTGACCGATGGAAAGGGGAGGACGGTCGATTTTAAAAACGCGGTCTTGATCATGACTTCCAACATCGGCAGCCAACAGATTCAAGATTTCGGAGAGAATGAGGCCGAAATGCGGAATCATGTCATGCAGGCGCTCCGGTCTCATTTTAGACCGGAATTTCTAAACCGGATCGATGATATCGTCATCTTCCATCCTCTCAACCTGGCGCAGCTGGAGCGGATCATCGAGATTCAATTAAAACGGCTGGAAGAGCGTCTCGGGGGCCGCCGGATGGAACTGACCCTTTCTCCTTCGGCGAAGCAATATCTGGCGCGAGAGGGGCACGACCCCGTTTTCGGCGCGCGTCCGCTCAAACGGGTCATTCAAAGAGACATTCTGAATCCCCTCTCGATCAAGATCTTAGAGGGGGCGTTCAAGGAGGGGGACCGGATCGAAGCCGATGTCGAAGGAGGAAAGATCGTTTTTCACTCCGTTTCGGTATTAAATAAATCTGTTGACAAAAAATAAAGGGCTGTGGTACACAGGGCTAGCGGTCATATCGGTTTATTGTGGTTCGGCCTTCCCTATCCCGGAGTCTTCCATGGCCCAAGACATTCTCCTGATTCACCAAGACGCGGAATTGCTTGCCTTCTTTCAGAAAGAGCTCGAAAAAAACGGAACCACCGTCACCCCCGCCAAGACCGTTAGAATCTTCGCTAAAAACGGCTCTGTCTCCCCTTCCCTCGTCGTCATCGACGCGGAAGGGGATTGGATCGATGAAATCAAATCGCTCCAGAGGCTCAGGAAGGAAGGGAGGGAATTCTACACCATCATCTCCTCCGCCGGCATGCTCAAGAAGACCATCTCTCAAATTCATGAGACGGCGCTCAACCTGAAACAGGAGAAAGAAGGCGGCCGGGGGGGACATAAAGGGAATGAGCCGCGCCTGGCCGAACTGGTGGAAAACAAGTTGGCGGTATTCGTCAAGAAGATGAAAAATCATGAGGGAAAGAACCTCTATCACCTTCTTATCCAGGAATTTGAAAAACCGCTGATCACCCTGGCGTTGAAGGAGACCGAAGGAAACCAGATTCAAGCGGCCCAACTCCTCGGAATGAACCGAAACACGCTCCGGAAGAAAATAAAAGAGCTCAAAATACCGATCGTCAAAAAAAAGCGTTAAGGAGCCGCGACAAAATAACTGATGCAAAAGTGAGGTGGCCGAGCCGCCCGACTGGCTAGGCGTGAGGAGCGCGCATACCCTTTGGTATGTAAGCGACGAACAACAACGCCAGTCGGGATGGATCGCCCGCCGAACTGC
>DATDON010000065.1:0-3004 GCA_035293225.1 Candidatus Manganitrophaceae bacterium | reverse complement strand
TAAAGGTCGATCCCGAGCGTATTGTGATGGGTGATGAAGGGACGCGCCGCGGCGCCCCCCGGAATCGGATGCATCATGGGGGTTTCCACCTCCAAGAAACCGCGTTGGGTCAGAAAACGGCGCATCGCTTCGATGATTTTTCCCCTCTGGGAAAAAACTTTCCGAACTTCGGGATTGGAAATGAGATCGACATACCGCATGCGGTAGCGAAGCTCGACGTCGGTCAAGCCGTGCCATTTTTCCGGCAGGGGACGAAGGGATTTCGAGAGGAGGGTCAATCGATTCGCCTGAAGGGTCAGCTCATCGGTCTTCGTCCGGAAGAGGATCCCCTCGACGCCGAGAGTGTCGCCGACATCCAATTTTTCGAAAAGGTCGTAACCGCTCTCCCCGAGATGATCTTTCTTGAAATAAATTTGAAGCCGGTCGGTCGCGTCTTGAAGGTGGGCAAAGGCCGCTTTTCCGAATCGCCGGAGGGCGATGATCCGGCCGGCGACTTTATAGGAGACCGGCCGGGCTTCCAATTCCTCCTTCGTTGCGGCATGCCATTTCTCCAAAATCTCACGCAGGTCGGTCTTCCCTTCAAAGCGGCCGCCGTAAGGATCGACGCCGGCCGCACGGAGCGCTTCGAGCTTCTTCATCCGCTGCGCAATTTGATCGTTGCTCTCATCCATGAGGCGCTCCTCGGAAATAAAATCCAATAAAAAACAAGTTATTATAAAGGATATGATGGAAGCGCGTCAAGGATTCGAAATTTGCTTGCATTGCGAAAAACAGATTCTCTATAATAGACCATTCCTTTCGGTTTGATTCCATCGATTTTTCCCGTAAGAACTCCGCTCTTTCCACGGTTTCCGAAAAGGGCGGGACCCTCCCTAGAACTCTTCATGAAGGGAAGGAGTTGGGTATGGATAGACCACGCCATTCCGCAGACCAAGCGCCTCATAAAAAAAAGCCTCATATCAAGATTAAAAAGCTCGGCGCGCCGGCCAAATGCGGCAAGGCGCCTGCGCGCCCGCTCATCGATCGTGAGATTTCCTCTCTTAAAGATGAATCGGCCGATCAACTTGCGGATATGGCGCGCCTCTATGAGTTTAGCGCCCGCCTTTCCGCTTCGGTCGACTTAAAGCCTCTCTTGGATGAGGCGCTCACGACCCTTGCCTTGATTCAAGGAGCCAAGATGGGGGTCCTGATGCTTTATGATCGGACCCGGCGGGACTTATTTGCCGCGGCGAGTGTCGGTTTTTCCGGGAAATATTTGAGTTCCATCGGACGGGTTCCTGAAGGGGTCGGCGTTTGCGGCGGCGCCGTCGCCCAACGGCGGAGCGTGATAATCGGAGATGTGGAGAAAAACGGAATCTTCGCCCCCGGCGCCCGAGCGGCCGCCCTATCGGGTTGTCGGGCGCTCTATTGCGTTCCATTGCTCGGACGTCATGGCGTTCCCTTGGGAACGATCGTGACTTATTTCCAACCTCCGCATCGCCCTTCGGATCGGGAAGTCAGACTCGTGGAGATGTTTGCCGGGCGCGCCGCGGAGGCGATTGAAAACGTGGGGCTCTATGAGGAGGCCCGGAAGGCCAAAGAAGCGCTCCGGCGCCAGCTCGATTTTACAAGCGCTATTACGAATCACTTGGGCGAAGGGGTTTACGCGCTGGACCGTGAAGGCCGCGTCATTTTTATCAATCGCGCGGCCGAACGGATGCTCGGCTGGACGGAGGCGGAGCTGATCGGAAAAGTGATGCATGACATTGTTCACGCCAGGCGACCCGGGGGGAGTCCGATGGAGGAGTGCCGGCTGCTGAAAGTGATCCGTTCCGGAGAGGTCTATCGCCATCATGATGATATCTTTAGACGTAAAGACGGCTCGAAGTTTCCGGTCTCTTATGTGTCGGGTCCGATCATCACCGACGGGATTATCAAGGGCGCCGCGCTCGCCTTCCACGATATTACCGAACGGAAACGGACGGAAAAGCGTCTGGCGGCGGAACATGCGGTGACGCGCCTCTTATCGGAAACCGACGCGCTGACCGAGGCGGCGCCCAAGATTCTCCAGGTGATTTGTAAAAGCCTCGATTGGGAGGCCGGCTGTGTTTGGGTGGCGGATCGGAGGGCGAATCAATTGCGCTGTGTCAAGTTATGGCGCACGCCGCGGATTCGGATTGATCTCTTTGAGAGGCTCAGCAAAAAAATGACTTTGGCGCCCGGAGTCGGCCTTCCCGGCCGCGTCTGGAGCGCCGGCGCGCCGCTCTGGATCGAGGATGTCACTCAGGACACCCCTTTTTCAAGAGCCGCGATCGCGGCCAAAGAGGGCTTGCATGGCGCGTGCGGCTTTCCCATTTTCAGCGGGACCGAGACACTCGGGGTCATCGAGTTCTTCAGCCGCGAAATCCGGACGCCGGACGATGACCTGCTTCAGATGATGGCGACCGTCGGCAGCCAGATCGGTCAATTCATCGAACGCAAGCGGGCGGAAGAGGAGTTGAAACTTAAGAAAAAAGAGGCCGAAGAGGCGAGCCGGCTGAAGTCCCAATTCATCTCGATCGTTTCTCATGAGTTGAGGACCCCTTTGAACGCCATCATCGGCTACAGCGCCCTTTTGAAAGAGCCGCGTTTCAATGAAGACACGACGAAGCGGGAAGAGATGCTCGGGCGTGTTCACTATAACTCTAAAGCCCTTCTGAACCTCATCAACGGAATGTTGGACCTGAGCAAGATCGAGGCGGGTCAGATGTCGGTCGAGCTGGAAGCGGTCTCCATTTCCGGAATCGTGGGTCAGGTTTTGGACAGCCTAAAGCCCACCGGAGAAGAAAAGGGGTTGAAGCTCGCATTCATCGATGATCCGACCGTTCCGGTGATCCGGTCCGACTCTGGAAAACTCCGTCAGGTCTTCACCAATCTCATCGCGAATGCGATTAAGTTTACCGATCGGGGGTTCGTTCTTGCCCGGATCGGGCGCCACGGGGATGAGAAGAAGGTCTCGGTCACGATCAGCGACACGGGGATCGGC
>DATDON010000064.1:0-6720 GCA_035293225.1 Candidatus Manganitrophaceae bacterium | reverse complement strand
GAGCGTGAAATTTGACCTTGAAGTTTAACCGGCCGGTAACGGCTTGAGGACGCTCAAGGACTATCTGGAAAGCCGGATCGCCGTCGCGGCCGTCTTGATCCCGATTCTCTATATTCTGATCCGGTATCTCTCCCCGTTCTTCTTCTTTCTTTTCGCGGCGGCGGCGATCGCGCGGACGCAGTATGAGGTCTACCGGCTTTATGATCGGGAGAAGAAATCGATTCCCATTTGGGTCGGTTTGGGGCTCGGGTTTTTGCTCTCCTTGCGTTTTTACCGGGAACCGGTGTGGGGAGGCCAGAGCGTCGCGCCGTTTCACCTGGTTTTCATCTTCATCTTGATGGCCGTTTTTATTTTTTCCCTCTTTTTCTTCAAGGACATTAAGGATGCCCTGGTCGACTCGGCGGTTCTTTTTCTGGGGGTTGTTTACATTTCGGGATTTCTAAGCCATCTGATCCTGATCCGCCAGATCCGGAACGGCGGCTCTTTGATTATTTTCTTTTTAATCGTGATCTGGGTGGGGGACGCCGGCGCCTATTATGTCGGCCGGTCGATCGGAAAGAGGAAGCTCTACCCGACGGTAAGCCCCAACAAGACGGTCGAGGGGGCGATCGGGGGTTTGGCCGGATGCTTTCTGGGAGGGGCTTTTTCGAAGCTGACCTTCCTCTCTCTTTTCTCCTGGGGGGAGCTTTTCGGGTTGGCCCTGCTGTTGGGGGTCTTCGGCCAGATCGGCGACTTGGCCGAGTCGATGCTCAAAAGAAGCGCGGGGGTGAAAGATTCGAGCGCCCTGATGTTCGCGCATGGGGGCCTTCTGGATAAACTCGACGGGGTCGCTTTCGCCGCCCCGGTCTTTTACTATTATCTTTACTGGATCAAGGGATTCGGCCGTTTCACGATCGGATTTTGAGGAGCGCCCCATGAAGAACGTCGTGATTTTAGGGTCCACCGGCTCCATCGGAACCAACACGCTCGACGTGATCGGCCGCTTTCCGGAGCGGTTTAGGGTGGTCGGTTTGACGGCCCGATCCAACAATGTTAAGCTGGAGGAGCAGATCAGGCGGTTTAAGCCGAGGGTGGTCTCGCTGATGGAAGAGCCGGCCGCGGCCGCGCTCTCCAAAAAGTTCAAGCGTTCCGGCCCGGAGATATGGACCGGCGTGGAGGGGGCCGTGGAGATCGCGCGGCTTCCGGACGCCGATCTGATCGTCTCCGGCATGGTCGGGGCGGCGGGGCTTCTTCCGACCTTTTCGGCGATTCAGGCCGGGAAGGCGGTCGCCTTGGCGAACAAAGAAACGTTGGTGATGGCGGGAGAGATCATCCAGCGGGAAGCACGGCTTCGAAAGGTTCAGATCCTCCCGATCGACAGCGAACATTCCGCCATTTTCCAGGTCCTGTCGGGAGAGCGGCGAGAAGATTTGAAGCGGATCATCCTGACCGCGTCGGGCGGCCCGTTTTTGCGCTTTACGGAGAAGATGAAAAGGAAGGTCTCTCCCAAAGAGGCGCTCGCCCATCCGAACTGGAAGATGGGGCCGAAGATATCGGTCGATTCCGCCACCCTGATGAACAAAGGGCTGGAGATCATCGAGGCGCGATGGCTTTTCGACGCCCCGCCGGAGAAGATCGACGTGGTGATTCATCGTCAAAGCATCGTTCACTCGATGGTGGAGTTCGTCGACCGTTCGGTGGTGGCGCAGTTGGGGCTTCCCGATATGAGGATCCCCATTTCCTACGCCCTCCATTATCCGGAGCGGGCGCCCCTCTCTCTCCCTTCGCTCTGCCTGGAAGAGATTGGCCAACTCACGTTTGAGAAGCCGAATCTGAAGTCGTTTCCGCTTCTCTCGTCCGCCTATGAGGCGCTCAAGGCGGGAGGAACGCTCCCTTCCGTCTTGAACGCGGCGAATGAGGAGGCGGTGGGGGCGTTTTTGGCCGAGCGGATCGGTTTCATGGAGATCCCCAGGGTCATCCGCAAAACGATGGACGCGCATCTTCCCGCGGCGGTTCAAACGATGGAGGATGTGATGGAGGCGGACCGCTGGTCCCGGCTGGAAGCGCAACGATGGATCGAGAAGTACGGGAACCGTTAAACGTCAGACAGAAATGGTCTCGGAATTTACGAATAACGAATAACGTTTAACGAATAACGTATTGCTATGAAGGAGAAATGATGTTCAGTTTATCCGCCATTATTACTTTTTTAATCGTGCTGGGGGTGCTGGTCTTTGCGCACGAGTTCGGGCATTTTATCGTGGCGCGGATGTGCGGGGTGCAGGTCCAGACCTTTTCGTTGGGATTCGGGCCGAAGATCATCGCGCGGAAATACGGGGCGACCGAGTATTGCCTCTCCGCCATTCCCTTGGGGGGGTATGTCCGGCTTTTGGGAGACGATCCGAAAGAGGAGGTCGGTTCGGAAGAGCGGGGGCGCTCGTTTTTGGCGCAGAATTTAAAGAAGAAGATCGCCATCGTGGTCGCCGGCCCCCTTTTCAACCTCCTGCTCGCCCTCTTCATTTTTGTCGGCGTCTTTATGGTCGGCGTTCCCTCGTTGACCTCGGATGTCGGCGAGGTTCAAGAGGGGTCGGCGGCGGCGCTCGGCGGAATGAAGAGCGGCGATCGGATTGTCTCGATTGAAGGAAATCCGATTGCGCAATGGGAAGAGATCCGGGAGACGCTGCAGAAAAGCGGAGGGAAGGAACTCCATTTCGCCGTCGAGCGGGAAGGAATCCGGGTCGATCTTCGAATCACCCCGACGTTGAAGGAGACGCAGGATGTCTTGGGGGATTCGCATCAGCTTTGGTTGATCGGCGTTCTCCCAAAGGGGAGCCATGTGATCAAGAAGTACGATCCCATTACGGCGGCCTACATGGGGGCGCAAAGGACCTGGGAGATGATCGCGCTCAATGTCCTCGGCATCTTCAAGCTGATCGCGGGGAAGCTTCCTTCCGACACGATCGGGGGGCCGATTTTAATCGCCCAGATGGCGGGCCAGCAGGCGTCGGAGGGCCTTTTGAATGTGGTCCTCTTCATCGCCATCCTCAGCATCAATCTTGGAATCATCAACCTTTTCCCCATTCCGATTTTGGATGGCGGCCATCTCCTCTTCTTCATCATCGAGGGGGTCATCGGAAAGCCGGTGAGCGTGAAGGCGCGCGAGATCGCCCAGCAGGTCGGCCTCTTTATCATCATCTCGTTGATGGTGTTCGCGTTTTATAACGATATTATGCGGTTCTTCGTGAAACCGGGGTAACTGTAGGGGGGCGCCGATGTGTGCGCCCGCCTGTTAGAGGGCGGACACACAGGTCCGCCCCTACAATAAGAATGGCGCAAAAATGCAGGTTACCCGCAGGAAGACGAGACAGATCTCCGTCGGGCCGGTGAAGATCGGCGGCGGCGCGCCGGTAGTCGTTCAATCGATGACCACCTCCGACACGCGCGATGTCGCCGCGACGGTGGCGGAGATTCGGCGTCTCGAATCGGCGGGATGCGAGATCGTTCGGGTGGCGGTTCCCGATCATGCGTCGGCCGAAGCCCTTCCGAAGATCCGCCCCCAAATCGCGATTCCCCTGATCGCCGATATCCATTTCGATTACCATCTTGCGTTGGCGGCGCTGGACGCCGGGGTGGACGGCCTTCGGCTCAATCCCGGCAACATCGGCTCGCGGGAGCGGGTGGAGAAGGTGGTGAAGCGGGCCAAGGACCAAGGGGTTCCGATCCGGATCGGGGTCAACGCCGGCTCGCTCGAAAGGGATCTCCTGGAAAAATACGGCTACCCGACGGCGGAGGCGATGGTGGAGTCGGCGATGCGGCATATCGCGATTTTGGAGTCGCTTCAATTTTATAACACGAAGGTTTCCCTGAAGGCTTCTCATGTCGGATTGGCGGTCGAGGCGTACCGCCTCTTTTCGAAACAATCGGACTATCCCCTCCACCTCGGAATCACCGAGGCGGGGACGTCGGCGACCGGCGCGGTCAAATCGGCGGTCGGTCTGGGGATTTTGCTGGCGGAGGGGATCGGAGACACGATCCGCGTCTCCCTGGCGGCCGATTCGACGGAGGAGGTCCGGGTCGGCTATGAGATCCTCAAGTCGCTGAATCTCAGACGGCGGGGGGTCAATGTGATCGCCTGCCCGACCTGCGGCCGGCTGGAGATCGATGTGATCGGTCTCGCCTCCAGATTGGAAGCGAAACTGGCCCATATCACGGAGCCGATCGACATTTCGATTCTCGGCTGCGTGGTCAACGGGATCGGCGAAGGGAAAGAGGCCGACATCGGAATCGCCGGCGGGCGCGGGGTCGGTCTTCTCTTCAGAAAGGGAGAGATCATCCGAAAGGTTCCCTCGGAAGAGCTGGAGTCGGTTTTGATGAAAGAGGTGGAGCAGCTGGTGGAAGAGCGGAAAAAAGAAAGAGTCTAAATCGTTTAAATTGTTCAAGCCGTTTAAACGACTTAAACCATTTGAACTCTTTTTTGAACGATTTAAACTTTGTAAGTTAAAGGGGATATGCGTTATTCGAAAATTTTAATACCGACATTAAGAGACGTTCCGGCGGAGGCGGAGATCGTCAGCCACCGCCTGATGATGCGCGCCGGGATGATCCGGAAGGTTTCGGCGGGGATCTACAGCTATCTCCCGCTCGGCCTGCGGGTTCTTTCCAAAATCGGAAAAATCGTCCGGGAGGAGATGGAGGCCGCCGGCGCGCAGGAGCTTCTCCTTCCGGCGCTGCAACCGGCCGAGCTGTGGCAGGAAACCAGCCGGTGGCGCCAATATGGGAAGGAATTGATTCGGCTCAAAGACCGCCATGACCGCGATTTCTGCCTGGGACCGACCCACGAAGAGGTCGTCACCGATTTGGTGCGGCGTGAGGTGCGCTCATATCGCCAGCTCCCGGTCAACCTCTATCAGATCCAAACCAAATTCCGCGATGAGATCCGTCCCCGGTTCGGCCTGATGCGGGGGCGTGAATTCGTCATGAAAGACGCTTACAGCTTCGACGCCGACATGGAAGGGGCGAACGAGAGCTACCGGAAGATGTATGACGCCTATCATAAAATCTTCCAACGTCTGGGGCTCCGCTTCAGGGCGGTGGAGGCCGACACCGGCTTGATCGGCGGCTCTTCCTCGCATGAGTTCATGGTCTTGGCGCAGACCGGAGAGGAGGGGATCGCCTCCTGCTCCTCCTGCGATTACGCCGCCAACGTCGAGCGGGCGGAACTGAGGGCGGGGGGCGTGGGGCCGGGGGCCGGGGATGAAAAACCGTTGGAAAAGCTCACGACGCCGGGGAAGAAATCGGTCGAAGAGGTGACCGCGTTTCTGAAGGTTTCTCCGAAGGAGTTGGCGAAGACCCTCCTCTTTTCGGCGGACGGGCGGCCGATCGCTGTCTTGGTTCGCGGAGACCATGAGGTCAATGAGATCAAGGTCAAACGCCTGATCGGCGCGTCCGAGCTGATCTTTGCCGACGCCGCGACGGTGGAGCGTCTCACCGGCGCCCCCTCCGGATTTTCCGGACCGGTGGGTCTGAAAGGGGTCGAAATCATCGCGGATCTCTCGATCGAGGAGGGAGCGGGATTCGTCGTCGGGGCGAATGAAAAAGACGCCCATTACCTCCACGCCAGACCGGAGCGGGATTTTAAAGTAGGTCGTTTCGCCGATATACGGAACGTGATCGCGGGCGATTCTTGTCCCCGCTGCGGCAAGGCGCTGAGGATCGATCGGGGGATCGAAGTCGGCCATGTCTTCATGCTGGGGACCAAATACAGCGAGGCGATGAAGGCGACCTTCCTCGATTCGAAAGGGGAGGAGCGCCTTTTCGTGATGGGTTGCTACGGCATCGGGGTCTCCCGGGTCATGGCCGCCGCCGTCGAGCAGAACCACGACGAGAAAGGGATCATCTGGCCCCTGCCGATCGCTCCTTTCGCGATCCAGGTCATTCCGGTCCAGGAGAAGTCGGAGCGGGTGATGATTACCGCCGAGTTGATTTATAGTTCGCTGGTCCGCGCCGGGGTCGAAGTCCTCCTGGAAGACCGCTCGGAGCGGGCCGGGGTTAAATTCAACGACGCCGATCTGTTGGGCGCCCCCTATCAGGTGGTGGTCGGGGAGAAGAATCTTCTTGAAGGATTCGTTGAGATTAAAAATCGCCGGAGCGGCGAAAAACAAAAAATCGAGGCTGAAAAAGCGATCGATTACCTCATTGAAACCGTTCAGGGCAAAACATCCGGACGTTCCTGAGCGTCTTCCCATCCTCCTCTTATCAAGGAATGGTTTTCGCTCTTCCTCAAACCATTCCCCGAAGGTCACAGTCTCCCCTGTTTCAAGGCGCTCTCACGATAAAAAGCCCGAACCGCTCCTATTCCCGGCGCAATTTTAACCGTCTCGACCCCTCCATCCGAAACAAATGGGCAAGCTTTTCCCATTTGTCGAATCGGTCTTCGTCTAAACCTATTTTATTCGATCTCTTATCGAAGATTCTTCTTCTCCTTGAACGGCGCCTTTTTTGCTCGATAAAATTGTGAAGGGCTTTATTCGGTTCAACAAAATGAAAGGGCCGATCCATCGGAGAGGACGATGTGCGCAAGACGCGCGCCGCGGCATAAAGTATCGAGGCGGTTCGGGGTTGATGTTTACGGAACGGGCGGCGCCGCGCTTCAGCGGCGGTTGAGTGTCCCGCCGGGAGGGGTTCGAGGCCGACGCCGCGAAACGGAGTATGGGCGGCAGCTGCGCGAAAAGCAAAAGGTCA
>DATDON010000063.1:0-5684 GCA_035293225.1 Candidatus Manganitrophaceae bacterium | reverse complement strand
GGTTTATTCCCTGAACGAGGTTCTGTCGGACGTTCCGGGGGTTTGGGTCAAAGAGCGCTTTGTCCGAAAGATCGCGCACGGCGCGCCGGTCGGCGCGGAAGGCATTCTCAAGAGGGATTTTTTTGAAAAAGGGGCGGCGCTCCGGTTGTTGGATGATCAAGGGATTTTATTGGCGCTTGGGACCGCAAAATCAGGCTCGAACGAGATCGGAACGGAAAAGGAAGAAAGGTTTTTTTTCAAAATAGAGACGGTTCTGTCCGAAGCGGATGAGCCGGTTAAAGTCGGCAAAATCGAAATATAAGGAGAAGCGAACGTGGCATGGGTCAAAGAGAAAAAACAGACGATCATCAAGGAAAACGCGATTCATGATTTGGACACCGGTTCTCCCGAAGTCCAGATTGCTCTTTTGACGAATCGGATCGCTTACTTGACGGAGCATTTTCAGGTCCATAAGAAGGACCATCATTCCAGAAGAGGGTTGATCAATATGGTGAGCCGGAGAAGGAAGCTTCTTGATTATTTGAAGAGTTCCGACGTGGCCCGGTATCAGGCGATCGTCAAAAAGATGGGATTAAGGAAATAAGGTAGTCGCAAGCGGAAGAACGTTCTTGCGGCCGACGCAGAAATACAATGATGAGCCAAAAAGAGGAGGAGGGTCCCTTGTTGGTTTTTCATTGTAGTTCTGTGTTCCGCCGCGACGGGGAGGGCGCGCCCATGAAGACGCCGCCCCATAATGGTATACAAAACGACAAGGAGTAAAAAATGATTCATCGAGTTGAAGCGGAAATCGGCGGGAAAAAATTGATATTGGAAACCGGTCGCGCGGCCCGTCAGGCGGACGGCGCGGTTCTGGCGCAATACGGGGAGAGCGTGGTCCTGGTGACGGCGGTCGCGTCGAAAGTGATGAGAGACAACATCGACTTTCTTCCCTTGACGGTCGATTATCAGGAGCGCGCCTACGCGGCGGGAAAGATCCCGGGCGGGTTTTTCCGGCGGGAAGGCCGTCCCGGGGAAAAAGAGACCCTCACCAGCCGGCTGATCGACCGGCCCTTGCGGCCGCTCTTTCCGGAGGGCTGGTTTTTTGAGACGCAGATTATCGCGGCGGTGCTTTCGAGCGACAAGGGGGCGTCGACGGAGATTTTGGGGATCGTCGGCGCTTCGGCGGCGGTGGCGATCTCCGACATCCCTTTTCCCTTCCCCGTCGGGGCGGTCCGGGTCGGCCGGATCGACGGAAAGCTGGTGATCAACCCGACCTTGGATGATCTTGAAAAAAGCGACATGAACATCGTCGTGGCGGGGACGTCGGACGCCGTGATGATGGTGGAGAGCGAATCAAAAGAGCTCTCGGAAGAGGTGATCTTAGAAGCGATCGATTTCGGCCATCGGGCGCTCCAGACCATCATTGAACTTCAAAAAAGCCTTCAGGCCAAGGCGGGAAAAGAGAAGCGTCCCGTCGCCCCGATTGCGCGGGATGAGGCGTTGGCGAGCCGGATGAAGGAACGGTTGGCGGCGCCGATCCGGGAAGCGGTTCTGATCCCCAACAAAACGGAGCGGCAGGATCGCCTCGATCATATCCTTGAAGAAACGATCAAAACGTTGAACACCGGTGAGACGGACCGAACCAAGGAGATCCGGGCCCTTTTTATCGAGATGGAACGCCAAGAGGTCCGGCAGATGATATTGAACAAAGGGGTCCGGGCCGACGGGCGGGGGCCTACGGACATTCGCCAGATCACTTGTGAGGTGGGGGTGTTGCCCCGGACGCACGGGTCGGCCCTCTTCACGCGCGGGGAGACGCAAAGTTTGGCGGTGGTCACCCTCGGCACATCCGAAGATGAGCAGCGCATCGACTCTTTGGAAGGGGAGTCGAAAAAGACGTTCATGCTCCATTACAATTTCCCCCCCTTCTCGGTGGGGGAGGCCCGTCCGCTGAGAGGCCCGGGCCGTCGCGAGATCGGCCATGGGGTGTTGGCCGAACGGGCCCTCAAGCATGTGATTCCCACCAAAGAAAAATTTCCGTATACCTTGAGAATCGTCTCCGATATCCTCGAGTCGAACGGCTCCTCTTCCATGGCGACCGTTTGCGGAGGGACCCTGGCGTTGATGGACGCGGGGGTTCCGATTCAGTCGCCGGTGGCGGGGATCGCGATGGGATTGATCAAGGAAGGAGACAAGGCGGAGATTCTTTCGGACATCCTCGGCCTCGAAGATCACCTGGGCGACATGGATTTTAAAGTAACCGGAACCGCGCAGGGGATTACGGCGTTGCAGATGGATATCAAAATCGGCGGGATCACCACCGCGCTGATGAAGCGGGCGCTGGAGCAGGCGAGGCGAGGCCGGCTTTATATCTTGGAGAGGATGCTTCAGGCCATCGCCTCGCCCCGGACGGAGCTTTCGCCCCACGCCCCCCGGATCGTGACGATGAAAGTGAAACCGGATAAGGTGCGTGAAGTCATCGGCCCGGGCGGAAAAGTCATCCGCGGGATTATCGAAAAAACCGGGGTCAAAATCGATATCGACGACTACGGCGTGATTCACATCGCCTCCGTCGACGACGCCGCCGCGCAAAAAGCGATTGAAATGATCAATATGATCGTCGAAGAGGTGGAAGTCGGGCGGGTGTATGTCGGAAAAGTCACCCGGATCATGGAATTCGGCGCCATCGTGGAGCTTCGTCACGGCGTCGACGGCCTGGTCCATATCTCCCAATTGGCCCATCACCGGGTTAAAAATGTGACCGATGAGGTGAAAGAGGGGGACGAGGTGACGGTCAAGGTTTTGGAAGTCGACAGGCAGGGAAAGATCCGCCTTTCACGGAAAGAGGCCCTCCCGGCGCCGGCCGGCGAAAAGGCCTAAGGCCGTTCAACATTATTCGTGATTCGTTAAACGTAACTCATGTTACGCACGAAAGTTCTAGGGAACTCCTCCCCTTTGCCTGCACTATGCGTCTTGCAGCAAAGTGTAAGGGGCAGGATGGAACACTGGATGTCAGGCGGGGTGGGGTAGAAGGCGACATCGGAATACACGCCGTGGCGCTCTACCTCCCCTCGCCCCTCCTTACGGTTTCCGTTCTACCTCCAGCTTTCGTTTTACCTTCAGCTATTTCCCGAAGGTCACAACCATTTCCTGAAGGTCACAAAGGAGGGGAAACACGATTTGATGAGGCGCCGGTGAACCAGAGGCCCATAACTCACTGTTCCGTGCGTAACATGAGTGATTATTTGGATCGAACTGCGGGTCCGCTGGAATGACGATTCAAACGATTGCAAAATGGGTCCAAGCTTCTCTTCCCGGCATGGCTGTGACCGGGGTTACCGGCGGGATGATCGGATTTTTTATCGGCGGGCCGTTCTGGATCATTCTCATGGCCCTCGTCGGCGCGCTTTTGGGGATGGTCGTTTGGCGTCTCGGCGGACAGCGGTTTTTCCTCTGCGTCATCATCGGAGCGGTCTTGGGGGGGCTCTTGGCGATTTTCTTAAGCGGAATGGAATCGGCCTTGATCGGAGCGGCCTCCGGCGGCGCGATGGGGGGATTCCTGGGAGTCAACCTCGGTCTCTTCCCGTCAAAATAACGCGCCGGCTTTTGGTAAAACACCTTAATCTCCTCCTCTCTTTTTCCTCAATTCCTCAAAATAGATCACCTAAAGCGCCATTCCGCATTGACATAACGGGACGCTTCTTATTAAATGTTCCTTTTGATCCTACTTTCAGGAGGAACGTTGATGAAGCGATTTTTGCAGGCGTTGTCAGTGGTGTCGATTTTTTTAATCGCATCGCCGGGATCGGTTCGAAGTTTTGACGCCGCCCTCTGCGGAGCGACTCTGGCCTCTTACGGGTCGCCGCCGGTTCCGGCGCGCTCGAATGAGGGGAGTCCGGACGAGAGCTGCGGCGGCCGTTCGACCTATGGACTGCAATACCAGTGCGTCGAATATGTTCGCCGTTTCTATCATCTCGTCAAAGGGATCGAGACGCGGGAGGGGAGGATGGAGAAGAGATGGAACGGCAACGCCGACACCTATTTTAAAACCGCCTCTGAAAAAGGGTTGTCCGCTTTCCCGAACGGCGGGCCGGTTCCCCCCCGGCCGGACGATATCCTTGCCTTTTCGGGAGGGCCCTACGGCCATGTCGCGATCATCTCGGCGGCCACTCCCGATCATATTGAATTTGTCGAGCAGAATTTTTCCCCGACCGGAACGGGGCGGCTCGTCTATCATCCCATGACGCGGCGTGTTGAAGACCGGATCAGTGGGGGAGAAACCTTCATCGTCGAAGGATGGCTTCGGTCCCAAACCGCCCCCCTCCTCCCACCCAAGGGGCCCGCGGAAACGATCTCAAATCGCCGCTCGCCTCCCATCCCATCCCTTTTTTCGGAAAAGCGATAAACCCCATTGACAAATAAAATCGAGTCGTTTAGAGTACCTCAGGATGTCTCAACATAACAAACCGGAAATGGTCGAAGGAAAGAGTCAAATAGAAAAGAAGATCATACACGCCAAAGCGGGAGAATCGTTTAAAATCCGGCTTTGGGAGGATCGTACGCGGGGAAGTCGATGGACGCCTATCTTTGACAGCGCCTCGATCAGGCTTTTAGGAGACACATACGAACGAACGCGGAATATTCGGGTCAGCGACATCGGTATGCATTATTTTGAGTTTGTCGTTCTGAATCCCGGGACATATGAAATTGTTTTTGAGTCAAGATACGGCTGGAAATTTACAGCGGAAGGCCGCCTCGTCTACGAGGTGGAAGTTTCAGGATAGATCCCAGAGTCCGGTTCATAAATTCTCAATTACGGTCCCATCGTCTAGTGGCCTAGGACGTTGGCCTCTCACGCCGAAAACACGGGTTCGAACCCCGTTGGGACCACCAGCCTGATAATCGCTATTATTGTTCTTGTCGCGCATCGGCGCCTTTCATCCTCCTCCATCAATAAACATGCCCCCTTTTTAAATTCTCTTCTCTTTCCTTCTTGAAAGCTTCACGCCAACACCGACGTTCCCGAAGCCTCATCTCCTACAAGGGTAAGGGGCGTTGCCCTCCAGGAAATGGTTTGAGGTAGAACGAAAACCAGCAATTTAGGAAAATAGGTCCGATCCTAGATTCCTCCTGAAAATAAATCTGTATGGTATACTTTTAACCGTCTGATTTCACGGTCTATTTTTATGAATAAAAAAAAGATTTTATATATCGAGGACAATGCCGAGAACCGTCTGTTGATTCGACGTGTGTTGGAGGCGGACGGTTATGTTGTCATTGAAGCGGAAGACGGTTCAACGGGCATATCCAAGGCCGAATCAGAACGCCCGGATCTCATCTTAATGGACATCATGATGCCCGGTCTCGATGGCCGTGAGGTGACGACCCGCCTGCGGGGAATCGCCGATTTACAGAAGACGCCGATTATTGCCTTGACCGCCAGCGTGATGAAAGGGGATAAAGAGCGGGCGGTCGCCGCCGGATGTGATGGTTATCTTCAAAAACCGATTGATGTCGACCGCCTGCAAGATCAGATTGAAGAATTCCTTCACGGAAAGCGTGAACGCCTCAGCCCCGAGGAGGAGGTTCACTACCTCCGGGAACATAATAAACGTCTCGCGGAAAAACTGGAACAAAAGGTCAAACGGCTGTCTGATATCAGCGAAGCCAATAAGCGGCTCGCCGACATCTCCCTGACCGACGAG
>DATDON010000062.1:0-4734 GCA_035293225.1 Candidatus Manganitrophaceae bacterium | reverse complement strand
ATCAGGTTATTGATGACGTCCGCCATGATCGGATCGAGGCCGGTGGTCGGCTCGTCATAGAGAATGATTTTCGGATCCATCGCGATGGCGCGGGCGAGCCCGACCCGTTTTTTCATCCCCCCCGACAGGTCGGCCGGCATCTGATCTTCCACCCCTCTCAACCCGACCATCTCCAACCTCTTCCGGACGATCTCTCGGACTTCGTCGTCCGAGCGATCGGTATGTTCTTTCCATCCGAATCCGACATTTCCCAAGACCGACAAGGAGTCGAACAAAGCCGCTCCCTGAAAAAGCATCCCGAACCGCTTCCGAAAATCGTTGATCTCCTCTTCCGAAAGATCGGCGAGATCTTGCCCGTCGATGACAATCCTTCCGGAGTCGGGTTTCATCAGCCCGATGATATGCTTTAAAATGACGCTCTTTCCCGTCCCGCTCCCTCCGATCACCACCATGCTCTCGCCCGCCTCCACCTTGAGATTCACCCCGCGCAAGACATGGTTGGTTCCGAAGCTCTTGTAGACATCGATCATCTCGATCATGGTTTCCGTTCCTCCGTAAACCATTTCCCGAAGGTCATGGCGGGCATCGCTTTACCGACTCCTCATCGCCGGGCGCTTGTTCCCTTCATCAAGCAAGAAACGCGGTTAAGAAATAGTTGGAGATCAAGATCAGCATCTCCGAGATCACGACCGCCCCGGTCGTCGCGCGGCCGACCCCTTCGGCCCCCCCTTCCGCCCGAAACCCTTTATAGCAGCTGATGATCGCGATGATCATTCCGAAGACCGACGCCTTTAACATTCCCCCCCAAATATCGGAGGCCTCCAGATATTGCGTCGTTCGGCGGATATAAATTCCCGGATTCGCGTCGAGCAGGTTGACCGAAATGAGATAGCCGCCGATGATCCCGACGATGTCGGAAAAGGCGGTCAAAATCGGGAGCATGATAAAACCGGCAAGGAGGCGGGGGGTGATCAGATATTTCACCGGATTGACCGCCAGGGTCGAGAGGGCGTCGACCTGCTCGGTGACCTTCATCGTCCCGAGCTCGGCCGCCATCGCCGCCCCCGCCCGGCCGGCGACGATCAGCCCCGTCAGCACCGGGCCGAGCTCCCGCGTCATCGAGAGGGCGACGACGGTCCCCACCAGGCTTTCCGCGTTGAACCGCTTGAAGCCGGTGTAGCTCTGGAGCGCCAGCACCATCCCGGTAAAGCTGGCGGTGATCAGGACCACCGGGATGGAGTTCACCCCGACCGCCTCCATCTGTTTGGCGATGTTCCGGAAACGGAACGGACGGCGGAAAATGAGCTTGAACGCGTTCAAGAAGAGAAGGGTCACCTCCCCCATCTCCATCAAAAAAATGACAACCCGCCTTCCGACCCACTCAACCCAGCGCATGCGACCGACTCATCCTCTTTTATTTTTTGAGAGCGTCATGGGTTTCCGCTGCGCCGGAAACCATTCCCCGGAGGTCATTGTTCGTTCTTCCGGTATATTCTCGGTATGCGGTCCCCGATCCCGCAGAGGATTTCGTATGGAATGGTCTCCGACAGGCGGGCCAGCTCATCCGCCCAGACCGCCTCGTCCCCCTCTTCCCCGATCACCGTCACCCAATCGCCGACGGCGAGGGAGGGCGCCTCGGTCACATCGATCATCGTCATATCCATGCAGACCCGCCCGATCACCGGGACGCGCCGCCCCTTGGCGATCATGATCCCCCGGTTTGAGAGAAGACGGGGATAGCCGTCGGCGTAGCCGATCGACACCGTGGCGACCAGGCTTTCCCGCTTGGTGATAAAGGTCCGCCCGTAACTGATCGGAGAGCCCGCCGGCGCCTTTTTCAACGCGATCACCCGCGTCCGGACCTGTAGAATCGGCTTCAACGGAACCGGGCTTTTCCCCTCCAGGGGAGAATACCCGTAAAGCATCAGACCGGGCCGGACCAGGTTGAAATGCGCCGCGCCGAAACGCATAATAGCAGCGCTGTTGGCCAAATGGCAATAGGGTATTTGGACCCCCTCCTTCTGAAGGGCGTCCCGGATCGTTTTAAGGCGCCGGAGCTGCCGCCGGGCGAACGAGGGATTTTTCAAGTCGGCGTCGGCGAAATGGGTCAGAATTCCCTCCACCCGGATCCCTTTCTCATCGACCGCTTTTTGGATGAAGGAGAGCGCCTCCGGAACCGGCAGCCCCAAGCGGCCCATCCCGGTGTCGAGTTTGATATGAACCGGCGCCCTTTTGTTCTTTTGTTTCACGTACCGGCTCAACGCGAAGAGCGATTCCAGATCAAAAATAACCGGGATCAAACGGTAGTGGACGATCTCCGGGATCTGTTCGATGGGACAGCCGGTCATCAACAAAATCGGGAGCCGGACGCCGGCTTTCCGCAGCGCAATCCCCTCCTCCAGGTAGGCGACCCCCAGCATCGCCACGCCGTTCTCGGCCAAGAAGCGGGAAACCGCCGCCGCGCCGTGGCCGTAGGCGTTCGCTTTCACCATCGCCAATATCTTGCGGGAGCCGATCCGTTCTTTGACCCTTTGGAGGTTTGTTCCGAGGGCGGCCAGATCGATCTCGGCGACACTCGCCGACCTCCTCTTAAGATCCGTCATTTTGTCCATTTCGAAGCCCTAGAAGATCGACGAGGCGCGCTTGATTTTTGCGGATCGCCTCGATCAGGGCGCCGTCCGGCCCGGCAAGGGTTTCGGCCTCGCGAAAAACGGAAAGGGCAAGGTCATAATCCTCCCGCTCGATATAAATCGATCCCAAGGTGTCGAGGTAGTAGGCCTTTCTCGACGGGTCGATCTCGATCGCCCGCCGCGCAAGCGATTCGGCCTCTTCCAAGTCGGTTTTTTGGGCCAAATAAAGATTCGCCAAGTTGTTTAAGAGAGGGGCGTTTTGAGGATTTTCTTGAAGGGACTTCCGGTAAGCCGTCGTCGCGGAGGAAAAGTCGTTTTTGGCGAAGTATACATTCCCCAAATAACCCTCGATCACCGAGGCGGCGCCTCCTTTTTGAAGGGCCGCTTGATATTCGGAAATCGCCAGATCCCACTTCCCATCCGCTTCATACGAGAGGCCGAGTTGAAGATGCTCCTCCGCCGAGAGGGGGTCTTGAAGGACGACGATCCTCGGAACGGCGCCGCAGCCGGCGAGGGCGAAAATGAAAAAAAGAGAAGAGAAGAACCGGCGTCCCGACCGCATCAGGCCCGACGTTCCGGCGGGGTCACGCGCAGCGTCCAAAAGCGGGTCTTTTCCCACGCGGCGATAAAGACCTTATAGGGGATCCGTTTATTCGGCTCCGTTCCGGAATGGGCGATGACCTCTTCCCGGCGCTCATCCAGGCCGGTGACCGCGACAAAGTGCCCGGCGGGAAAGAGGCGGTTCCCCAGATTCAAAAAGGCGATCACCGGAACCCCCCGCGCCAAATGGCCCCGGAGATCGGAAAGACTTCCATTGTAATATTCGGCCTTAAAATTTTTGTCGCGCGCAAAGCGGGCCAAATCGATCCCGAGCGACCCCTTGAGTTTCGGAAGATAGACGGCCCGAGCGATCTCCTCGACGGGGGTTTTTTCATTCCAATAATGAAGGATCGACGCCAAAGACGCCGGCCCGCATAAGTTCTCTTGCTGGGGGAAAAAAGGGACATCGAGAAGAAGGGTCCGGGCGGACGTCGGAACGGCGCTGATCGGCGCGCAGGACGCCCAGAGGAAAAGAAGAGAGAAAAGAAGGCCCCGCCCCGCAAACCTTGGGGCCCCCCGGAAGATAAAGGAGGAAGATCCGGACATCTGGAGCGCCTCTTTCTCTTGTTTTTATTTCGTGATAATGACCTTGTGGCCGGTCAATTGGAGCAGGACAACCACCAAGATGGCGATTACCAAAAGAACGACAATCACTCCTAAGCCGTCCCCGCCGGCCTGCAGTTGATCGATCTGACTCGCCACTTGATGGATCTCTTGGTCCGAAAGTTGGGCCATCCGGGCGGCGATTTCATCCGCCGTGAGTCCCAAATCGGCCAGCCGCTGACGAATGACCTTCGACTCCAGATAGGGTTGGAGTTTCGACAGATCTTCCACTCGTTCCGACCCGGCTGAATTCGACGGCATAAACATCGCCCATCCCGCTTCCGGAGCGGCGGAGAGGAAACCGAGCAAAAAAGTCGCAATCACCAAATAACTCGCCAACGACCGTTTTAAAAAGAGTCTTTTCTGAAACGACATCCGCTTCCTCCTCCAACATCACAGTTTGTCATCGATAAGGACTGACTCCGTTTCTCTTTCTAGATCTCTAAAATTTCGGTCTCTTTCTTTTTAAGGATTTCATCGACCTTCGCGATGGTCTGATCGGTCAGTTTTTGGACCTCCTCCTGGCTTTTTCGCGCCGCGTCCTCGGAGAGCTTCCCCTCTTTTTGCAGCGCCTTTACTTCATCGTTGGTGTCCCGGCGAATATTCCGAACGGCGATTCGACATTCCTCGCCGAGCTTTTTGATCAATTTCACCAGATCCTTCCGCCGCTCTTCCGTGAGGGGGGGAATGCCGATCCGGATGATCTTCCCGTCGTTGGAAGGGGTCAGGCCGAGCCCGGAGGACAAGATCGCCTTTTCAATCTCCTGAATCTGGGTGATATCCCAAGGTTGGACGGTGACCAACCTGCTTTCCGGAACAGAGAGGGTCGCGATCTGCCTCAAAGGGGTCGGCGTTCCATAATAGTTGACCTGGATCGGGTCGAACAGGGCAAGCGAGGCCC
>DATDON010000061.1:0-5824 GCA_035293225.1 Candidatus Manganitrophaceae bacterium | reverse complement strand
CTCTCTCATCCTCGAAAAAAATACGACCGAGGGGCCCCTTCAACGGTTTATTTCGGATCACCAAATCGCCCTTTCCGATCTGCTCCCCGCCTATCCTTCGGACAGAGAGATGGAAGCGATCTTCATAAAGGGCTTTGAGCGCGCGCTGGGGATCGAGCTCGCCCCAGGCGATCTGACGGAAGAGGAGATGAAAACCGCGGACCATCTTGCGCGGGAAAAATATGGAAACGACGCCTGGAATTGGCGGCGCGAAACGGAGGCCGGAAAATAGGAGAGCGGCGCGCCGATCTTCTCAATCGGGAAGGGTGGAGCAGAACGCCTGGTATTCGGCGATGCATTGCAGGTCGGCGTTGGGACAGACCATCGCCACGATCTTCAACAGACAATCTTGCGGCCCCGTCATTCCGGGGGGCGCCTTCGGTTTGGCCGTTTCTCGGAGGGGGGGCGCCGCGGGAGGAGGAGATGCAACCAATAGGATGGCCTCTTCCTCCGGAGGAGGGTCGCGTCTCTCCGCGCCGGCGCCTTTTCCCTCCTTCTCTCTCGGAAAGGCGAGCTTCTCTTTCATCTCCTCTTCCATTGATCGGGAAGAGAGGAGATCGACATGGAAGGCGCCGACCTCCGGCGGAGATTCCATCCGCCTGAATACCGAAAGGGGATCGACCCCCAAAATATAAAAGACGGCCAAATGGAAGAGGACCGAGTAGAAGAGCGTTCGCGGAAACCGGCCCCCTTCGGAATGACGTCGATTTAAAAAAGGAAAGCCCACGGCGCCTCCTATCTTGCCGCGCGGGAAGTTCGATTTTCAGCCGGCCGGCCCCTGAAAAAGGGGGGAGTTTCGATAATAGTCGGCGAGCGCTTTGAGGAGGACGACGAGGACCGCCGCCCCCGGAACCGCCAATATCACCCCGATGAGCCCGAAAAGATCCCCGCCGATGTAAACCGCCGCAAGGACGACCAGAGGATGGAGGCCGACCTGGCTCCCCATGATCAAAGGGGCGATGACCAGCCCCTGCATCGACTGAACGGCCGTAAAGAGAAGAACCACATAGAATGGATGGAGAAAATCCTGAAATTGCAAGAGGGCGACCAGGAGCGACAGCGAGAGGCCGACGATAAACCCCACGTAAGGAACGATCTCCCCCAACGCGGCGATGATCGCGAGCGCGAAGGCGAGATCGACCCCGATCAGGGCGAGGCCGGCCCCGTACAGCGCCGCCAAGGCCAATATGACCAGCAGCTGTCCCCGGATAAAGCCGTTGAGCGAGCGGTCCAACTCCTTCAGCCTCTTGTGCGCTTCCGCCCGATACCGAATAGGGATATAGCCCGCAACGATATTTTTGAGGCGGTCAAAATCTTTCAGGAAGTAGTAAAATGCGAATGGGATCATGATCAGGTTGGCGATTCCGATCAAGAGCCGGGCGGTGTTGGAAAAAAGGGCGCCGATAAAAAAGGTCAACGGCTGGAAGAGGGTCGGGGCCTGTTCCCTCAAGCGGGGGAGGATCGCCGCGGCGATCTCTTCAACCGTCCGCGGGATCCGCAGCCCTAATTTCCGTTCAAGATAGGGGAGGACGGTTTTCCGGAGATAATCGACGTATCCCGGAAACTTCTCCCACACGCTCGCCAATTCGGCTTGAATCGCCGGAATGACGAAAAACAGAAAAAGGGCGATCCCCAAAACAATGATCAGAAAGATCAGCCAGATCGCCAGAGGGCGGGGGACTTTGTTCTTCTCCAGGCGGCGCGCCAGGGGGTGAAAGGCGTAAGCGAGAATAAACGAGATCAGAAAGGGGACCAGGACCCCTCTCGCCAAAAAGAGAAGCCCCCCCCCGAGGGCCAAAATCGATAACCATCCCCATCTCGACTGCCGTTCCGAATCGACCATTTCGTTCGTCTCTTTTTGAGCGGAGCGCCCGGCCCCTTCCGCGCCGAAATGGAATGATCCGGGGAAAGGGAATTTCGCCCTATCGTACCTGAAATAATCGCCGAGATCAATTTTTCCAAGAGATACTTTTGACAAAGGGGAAATAATTGAATAGTATAAAGCGTCCGCGTTTAACAAACGAGAACCCGATGCTCTCCCGATTTTTTATTTTTTACCTGGTGACGATGATCACCGGAAGCCCTCTCTTGGCCCTTTTGGCGATTTTCGCCCTCTATTTGGCGTTCGACTATCAATTTACCGGATTCGTCCGACGCGGGCTTCGGTCGCTCCGTCTGGCGTCTGAAATCGCGGGGCTGAAGAAAGAGTTGGCGCTCAATCCGCATAACGCCGCCTCGCTCAGCGACCTCGGCAGGCTGCTGGTCATACGGAAGAGATACGCCGAGGCGCTCCCCTATCTCGAGCGGGCGCACGAGCGGCTCGCCGACTCGGAAGAGACGACCTATTATCTCGGCCTGGCGCGCCTGGGTCTGGGGGAGGGGGACGCCGCCGAAAAGCTGATCGTGAAGGCGTTGGAAATCAATCCGAAGTTCCGCTACGGCGAGCCCCATCTCCGCCTGGCCGAATATTATACGAAAACGGGGCGATGGGACGCGGCCCAGGAGCGGTTCGAGCGCTTTTTTTCCATTCACTCCTCCAGCTCGGAAGGCCACTACAAGTTCGGCCTCCTTCAAATGCGGCTTGGGAACAGACGGCGGGCGGTCGAAAGCTTCCAGAAAGCGGTCGAGGTCTTCAAACTCTCTCCCTCTTTCAAAAAACGGGAAGACCGCCTCTGGGCCTACAAAGCCCGTTTCCATTTGGGAAAGGTTAAATTTGAAGGGTCCGGAGCCCATTAAAACAGGATCGGTTCAAGCGATGGTTCGCGAAGGGAACGAGGTGTTCTTCAATCGGCTCTCGGAGGCGCTTCACACCCCTCTATTCCACATTCAAAAGACGCCGGTCACTCTGATTTCTTTTTTGGGAATGCTCGTTTTCGTCCTCGCGGCCTATCTCTTCTCGCGGTTTTTGCAGCGGGCCCTCGCAAGGAGGGTCTTCCCCCGGTTCAAACTGGGGGAAGGGCTCCAATTCATCTTCCTCCGGCTGGCCCACTACTTTTTCATGTTTATCGGCCTGGTCTTCGGCCTCCAGTTTATCGGCCTCGACCTTTCCAGCGTGGCGGTCATCGCCGGGCTCCTCAGCGTCGGGATCGGGTTCGGCCTCCAGAATATCGCCTCCAATTTCATCGCCGGCGTGATCCTTCTCTTCGAGCGGCCGATTAAGATCGGCGACCGGATTTCGGTGGGAGAGGCCCATGGGGATGTGCGGGAGATTAAAATACGATCGACGACGATCCTGACGCCGGACAACATCGCCATCATCGTCCCCAACTCCGAATTCATCGGCGGAAAGGTGACCAACTGGACGCATGACGACCCCCGGGTCCGGGTCCACATCCCGGTCGGCGTCTCCTACGATTCCGATGTGGACCGCGTGACGCGGCTCCTCCTGCAGGCCGCCCGTTCTCATCCCCAGGTCCTCCCGTCTCCGGAGCCCGAGGTGGTCTTCCAGGCCTTCGGCGAATCGTCCCTTCAATTCGACCTCGGCGTCTGGGTCGGGGAGCCGAAGTGGGGAGGGAAGGTTTTGAGCGACCTGCGATATCAGATTCATCGGCTTTTCAAAGAGAACCGGATTGAAATGCCCTTTCCTCAAAGGGAGGTGCGCTTGAAAGGACCTCTGCCGCCCTCCGGCGTAACGCCTCCGCCCCCGGAATGACGATGCCCCCTCGCGCTTCCGAGACGATTTTAGCCCTCGACCAGGGGAGCAGCCGCTCCCGGGCGGTCCTCTTCGACGCGGCGGGCCGGATTCTTTCGCGCGCCGAGGCGCCGGTTCGGACCTATTATCCCAATCCGGGATGGGTCGAGCACGATCCCGAAGAGATATTCGAGAGCGCGGCCTCCGCCGCCCGACGGGCGCTCCGGGGATCGCGTCGGCGAGAAAAACCGCCGGCCGCCTTGGGAATCGCCAACCAGCGATCGACGTTCATCCTCTGGGACGGCCAAAGCGGGAAGCCGCTCGCCCCGGCGATCAGTTGGCAAGACCTTCGCGCCGCCGGAACGATTCAAAAGTGGGACCGGCCCGATTTCGTCCGGAAAACCGGCCTCCCCCTCACCCCGTATTACGCCGCGGCGAAATTGGCCCTGCTGCTGACCGACCTAAAGCGAAAACGGATCTCCGCGCGGCGCCTCCTTTTTGGAACGGTCAACACCTTTCTGATCTGGCGCCTGACGGAAGGGAAAGTCCACCGGACCGATCCGACCAACGCCGCCCGGACCCTCCTCTACAACATCGACCGGGGCGATTGGGACGACGATCTCCTTCGCCACTTTAAAATCCCGCGCCGGATTCTCCCGGAGGTCGCTCCGACGCAATCTTTTTTCGGAGAGGCCCGGATCGACGGGCGCCGCCTCCCGATCACCTGCGCCGTCGGCGACCAACAGGCCTCCCTCGCCGGACTCGGCGGCCTGAGCCGGGGAATCGCCAACGTGAACTACGGTACTGGCGGGTTTTTTCTGATCAACACCGGCCCCCGCCGGCTCCGCCTCCCCGGCCTTCTCTCAAGCGTCGCCTGGTCGAGCGAGCGTCAAACCACTTATCTCGTCGAAGGGACCGTCAACAGCGTCGGCTCCCTCTTCGACTGGCTCCGCCGGTTGGGGCTCCTCGACTCCGACCGTCAAATCGACCCCCTTTGCGCCCGCTCGACCGAGCGGATTTTTTTTATCCCGGCACTGGCGGGGCTGGGAGCGCCCCACTGGGACCCGAAGATCGCCACGACCCTTTTCGGCCTGAGCCGGTCCACCGGGAAGGAAGAGCTGGTTCGGGGCGCGGTCGAGGGGATCGCCTTTTTAATGAACGATATTTACAGGATCATCAAGGAAAAGAGGGACATCCCGGTCGCCCGGATTATCGCGAGCGGCGGCGCCTCTCAAATCGACGCGCTGGTTCAATTTCAATCCAACCTCTTCGGAAAGGCGATCTTTGTGACCAACGATCCGGAGTCGACCGTCCGGGGCGCCGCGTTCCTGGCGGGGGAACAGGCCGGCGTCACCGACCGGAACCGGTTCCGGTTTTCCACCATCCGGCGGAAATTCTCTCCCCGGATCACGGAAGAGGAGAGGAAGGGTCTCTGTCGCCGCTGGCGAAAGAGCCTCGCGCTCGCCCAGGCGTGGGGCGAACGAGGGAACGGCGCCCTTTCATCTCCCCACCCATCTAAGGTATAATGAATTAAACAATGATCGTGAGAGATCATGCCCCAAAACCCTCCCGGCCGTGAAAACGGTTTTTGGAAAAGACTCAAAAATAACCGTTCCTTCGCGATGAAGTTGAGCCATCGGTTGGGATGGGAGGAAAAGAAACCCTTTTTCACGATCGGGGTGATCGGCGCCATTCTGGCGGCGCTGGGCCTTTTTCTGATCGGCATTCAAACGATCAGCGAGGGGGCCCACGGCATATCCCATCTCCTTGAAAAGACCTTCGGACGTCCTTCCCCCGTCCGTGCCCTGGGAATCGGGTGGCTCTTCGCCTACCTGATGTTAAGCGGCTCTCCGGTCGCCGCCGCCGCCCTCACTTTCTTCAACAGCGGAGCGATCGATCTTTTCGCCGCTTTTACCATGATCGTCGGCTCGCGCTTCGGAGCGATCTTCGTCACCCTCTTTTTCGGCCTCCTCTACTATCTTCAGGGAACCCATTCTCAAAAGAGCCTGGCGGTCGGCGTCATCGCCTATCTCACCACTTTCACCATCGCGTTCGGCTCGCTCCTGGTCGGCCTTGCGATCCTCCCATGGACCCGGTTCACCTTTCAGCTTCCGCGCCTCTTCTCCATCGGCGTCGACACACTGACCCGCCCGG
>DATDON010000060.1:0-4853 GCA_035293225.1 Candidatus Manganitrophaceae bacterium | reverse complement strand
GTGTTTGCGCTAGAAGAGCTTCAAGATCGAAAAGAAGGCCGCCGCCACCAGGGCCGAGGCGGGAATCGTCAAAATCCAGGCCCAGACGATCCGGGCCGCCACCCCCCACCTTACCGCCGAGAGGCGTAAGGAACCGTCTTCGATATGCCTGTCTGGAAATGGAACTGTCAAGTTTTCCGGCGCCTGAAGGAGCCTCTCCTGGGGGGCCACGGGGGGCCGCCCCTACCCAACCGGTATCACAACTCTGTTTGTGTTTGCGCTAGAAGAGCTTCAAGATCGAAAAGAAGGCCGCCGCCACCAGGGCCGAGGCGGGAATCGTCAATATCCAGGCCCAGACGATCCGGGTCGCCACCCCCCACCTCACCGCCGAGAGGCGCCGCGTCGCCCCCACCCCCATGATCGCGCCTGTAATCGTATGGGTGGTGCTGACCGGAATCCCTCCCATCGCCGCCCCGATGATCGTCACCGCCCCCGCTGTCTCGGCGGAAAAGCCTCCGACCGGCTGAAGCGTGGTGATCCGGATCCCCATCGTCTTGACGATTCGCCATCCGCCGAAGAGGGTCCCCATCGCCATGGCGAAATGACAGATCAAAACGACCCAAAAAGGAACATAAAACCGGGGCCCCAGGTACCCCGCGGTAAAGAGGAGGATCGTGATGATCCCCATCGTTTTTTGCGCGTCGTTGGTCCCGTGCCCCAGGCTGTAGAAGGCCGCCGAAACCAATTGAAGCTTGCGAAATAGATGATCGACCCGGGAGGGAGGGTAACGTCTGAAAATCCAATACGTCATGACCATGAAAAGATAACCGAGGGTGAATCCCAGCAGAGGCGATAAAATAATGAAAAGGGATATCTTTCTGATCCCGGCGAGAATCAACACGCCGAAACCGGCGTTCACCACGGCGGCGCCGATCAATCCGCCGATCAAGGCGTGGGAGGAGCTGCTCGGCAAACCATAATACCAGGTGATGATATTCCAGACGATCGCCCCGATGAGGGCGGCCAAGATCACTTGATTATTGATGGCGGCGGGGGTGACGACCCCTTTCCCGATGGTGTTCGCGACATGAACGCCGAAGCCGAAGGCGGCGACAAAATTAAAAAAGGCCGCCCAAACAATCGCAAGACGGGGGGTCAGGACCCGGGTCGAGACGACCGTGGCGATCGAATTGGCCGCGTCGTGAAATCCATTCAAAAAATCAAACACGAGCGCGACCAGAATAATAAAGATCACCCCAACCAGAAGGAAATCCATCGGCCCTTTCGCGCTTTAAGAAAAATGTCGGTCGGGACAGTATCATGTCGTTCTCTAAGAGTCAATCAAAATATGAATTCGCCATTGCTTTTGGTCATTAAAAGGCTGATTCATGTTGCTTTTGAAAAAAGGTCTTGTTAAAATGCGGAGAAACGTCCCCTGCTCGCGTCGAAAGGGATGGAGTCGCTCCCAGCGACCGGTTCGCCTTCATTCGATTGAGAGAGAATCTCATGCAGAAGATATTGGTGATCGACGACGATCCCACCAATTGCGAACTACTTGCCGTCCACTTCCGCAGTCAAAAACAGGCCGTCGAAACAGCCCAATCGGGCGCGGCCGGTCTTGAAAAAGTCAAAACATTCTCCCCCCATATCATCCTCTTGGACAATCGCCTTCCCGATATGACCGGCCTGTCGGTCTTAACGCGGATCCGAGAGACGGATGAAAATATCTTCATCATCATCATGACCGCCTTCATTGATATGGACACCACCATTCAAGCGATGAAGGGAGGGGCGTTTGAGTATATCAACAAACCGATCAATATCGATGAACTCAATTCCATTGTCGGAAAAATCAAAGGGATTATCGCGCTCAAACAATCATCGGGCCCCGTTTCGGATGAGTTCTCTTCGTTAAAAATCGGAAATATCATCGGGAAGACGCCGCAGATGCTCCAGATATTTAAGACCATCGCGATCGCGTCCGAAAGCAACGCCACGGTTTTAATCGAAGGGGAAAGCGGAACCGGAAAAGAGCTGATCGCGCGGGCCGTCCATTATCATGGAAACTACAATACCCCTTTTCTCGGAATCAACTGTTCCGCCTTGGTGGAAACGCTCTTGGAGAGCGAGCTTTTCGGCCATGAAAAAGGCGCCTTTACCGGCGCGATCCAGAAAAAAGAGGGAAAATTCGAAATGGCCGAAAACGGGACCCTTCTCCTCGACGAGGTCGGGGACATGTCGGTCCATCTTCAAGCAAAGCTGCTTCGCGTCCTTCAAGAGCGGGAATTCGAGCGGGTGGGAGGGAAAGAAAAGATCAAGGCGAACGCCCGCATCATCGCCGCGACCAACAAAAATTTGGAGGGGCTCATTAAGGTCGGAAAATTCCGAAAAGATCTTTATTATCGGTTAAAAGTCATCAGTATTAAAGTGCCTCCGTTGCGGGAAAGGCTAGAAGACATTCCCCGCTTGGTCCAATACCTCTTGACCAAGATCAGCGCCAATCTGCGCAAAGGCGTCACCCGCGTTTCACCCAAGGTCATGGATATCCTGATGAGCTATTCCTGGCCGGGCAATATTCGGGAGCTCGAGAACGTCCTCACCCGGGCGGTGGTTTTGACGCGGGGAGATGCCCTCTTGGAAGAATCCCTCTCCCTCCTCCCCCTCTACCAGGCGCCCTCCCATCCCTCCCAAAACGAGACGATCCCCCTCTCCGAAGTCGAAAGGCGCCATATTCAGAAAATCCTAAACCACACCCAAGGCCATAAAGGAAAGACCTGCGCCATCCTTGGAATCTCCCGCCCTGCGCTCGATCGCAAAATAAAAAAATACCGTCTGAAAATAATTTAAAATAAATTCGGACGTCAGAGATTGCAATAAATCGTTCTATTTTTTTTATGGATTGAACGAAACATTCCAATCCACAGCTTTATCCACAAGTTTCCAACAGGCTCACCGCCTTGTTATTTAAGGCGTTTTAATCCCTCCTTCTCCTTATTTTTAATGGCGCCGATTTTGCTCTTAAATAAGTCAACCTTTCGGAAATTTCTCTGAATCACCTCTCTTTCTTTCTCGGAAACGGATGGTTGAAAGGATTTTTTTTAATCCTTTCAGGGCGACATCCTATGGAAAGGGAGGCGGAGCATACGAAAACAACAACTCAAGACAGCGATATATTCACAACTGGAGCCCCTATGGACAAAGCCGATCTCACCCGATTTATTCAAGAATGCGACCTCTATTCCTGCTTTTCTTCAGATCAATTTGCGCTTCTCCAATCGAAGATGAAGATTCTCTCGTCCGAAAAGGGAACATTCATCTATCTTCCCGGTGATCCGAGCGATCAGATCTACTTGATCTACTCCGGATCCGTCCGAATGGCGACTTTAATTGAAAATGGAAAAGAATTCACCTCCTCTCTTTATCATGCCGGAGAAACCTTCGGCGAACTGGGTTTGGCGGGCGAACTCTTTCGCACGGAAACGGCCATTACTTGTGAAAAAACAACCCTGATCGGCTTTAAAAGCGATATATTAAAAGACCTTTTGAGGCTGAATATCCTCTTTGCCCTGAAACTGATGCGCCTGATCGGCGCGCGCCGACAAGAGTCCGACAATAAATTACTCCAATTTTTTTACGCGCCCGTCCATTCCCGTTTGGCGAAGTTGCTCATCCATATTACGACCAAACGGGGCGCCCCCCCCTCACATGCAGCGTCCCATCCTGCACATGCAGCGTCCCACCCTGCGCAACTTCCGATTCAGCTCCGGCTGACACATGAAACCTTGGCCAGTCTTGCGGGGACCACCCGCGAGACGACGACCATGATTCTCAACCGCTTTGAAAAACTCGGGCTCATCGAGAAAAGCAAAGGGAGCATTTCAATTAAAGATCTCCAATCACTCAAAGCGTTCAGCCAAAGTCGAACCTTGGCGGAACCGGCTCAAACTTATACCCATATTACTTAGGAACCGACGAACGCGAGTCAGGCTATTCGGAACAGGCGAACCGGTCGCCATGCGTAATGATTCGTGAATGGACAAAAGGAGGAAATGTCGATGGAGCGCGCTGATTTTCAAAAAGGGCGTTTATGGGGGATAGTTCTTGCGGCGGGAGAAGGGAAACGGATGGACGAGTTTATCCGATATCGGTATGGGCTTCGCTCCCCGAAGCAATATGTCGCCTTTATCGGAAAGAGATCGATGTTGCAACATACGCTCGACCGGGTGGAACGGCTGATCCCTCCCGAAAGGACCCTGGTCGTGGTGAATCCCATTCACATGAGGGAGATCAAGGCGCAGCTTTTGACCCGTTCTCGAAACAATCTGATCTTTCAGCCTTACAACCGGGAGACCGCCCCCGGCGTTCTCCTCCCGCTGATCTATATCTTCAAGAGAGACCCCGAAGCGCGCGTCGCCATCTTTCCCTCGGATCATTTCATCTTGGAAGAAGAGCGGTTTATGCGATACGTGGAATCGGGAGACGAGGTCATACAACGGTATCGGGAGCAGACTGTGCTGTTGGGGGTCCGGCCGGAGGGCCCGGAGGTGGAGTACGGCTGGATCGAGCCTGGGGAGTCGATTTCCGGCCATCCCGGGTGGGAGGCGCGGCGGGTGGGGCGGTTTTTGGAGAAACCCGACTCGGCGTCGGCGCTTCAATTTTTCAAGAAGGGCTTTCTCTGGAACACCTTTGTCACGATCACGCGGGCCAAGACGCTGATCGAGATGACGAAACAATGTCTGCCGCACATCTGGGAGCGCTTTGAGAGGATGCTGGAGGCGATCGGCGGGCGGCGTGAACTCACAATCATCGAAAAAGAATACCGGGGGATGGAGAACGCCAATCTCTCCCGCGGCGTTTTCGAGAAACATTCGGAG
>DATDON010000059.1:0-5900 GCA_035293225.1 Candidatus Manganitrophaceae bacterium | reverse complement strand
CCTCGTCGTCGAATATTCGGACCTGTTCAACGACCGGGATTACCTGGAGCGCCGGCGCCGATTTGATCTCGATATGACCCTCTCGAAAATCGCCCTGCTCCGAACGCAGATGCTCACGGTCGGTCTTCGCTACGAGCGTTTTTCGGGCGTGACCGATCTCCCCCTTGGGGTCCTCCCTCCTCAAGAAGGAGGTCTGAGCGGGTTGAGGCTTGCATGGAGGTTTTCCTCCGCCAAAGAGTACGGCTTTTCCATCAGCCGGGAGGATGGGCGCCGCATTCAATTCAGCTACGACCGGTTCGATCCCCGGCTGGGAAGCGATTTTACTCAGAACCGGTATATCGCGAGCTGGCGGGAGTATCAACGGCTCTTCGGAAGCCATCATGTGATTGCGGGGCGATTGACCGGCGCCGCGGCGGCGGGGGACCGTCTGATTCAGCGGACCTTTGCCGTCGGCGGCCCGACCCTGACCGAGGAGTGGATCGATCCCGATCAAGCCGATTTTTTCCTCCGGGGCTATCCCTCCCGGATCACGCGGGGGGAGAAAGCGGCCCTCGGGACGGTCGAGTATCGCTTTCCCCTCTGGAACATCGAGCGGGGATACCGGACCTGGCCCTTCTTTTTCCGGCGCGCCCACGCGGGATTTTTCTATGATATCGGAAACGCTTGGGACGGCGCCGTCGAATGGAAGAAGTTCCGACGAGGGATCGGAAGCGAGGTGAAAATGGACATGGTCTTGGGATATTGGGCGCCGGTCCGCTTAAGGCTCGGTCTGGCGCGGGGATTGGACGAGGAGGGGGTCACACAACTCTATTTTACGATCGGGAACAGCTTTTGATGGGCCGATCGGCCTATCCGAGGGCCGATAGCCCTATAACTCTTTGTTTTTTCTTGACGTTCCGGGCTGTCAATGTTATAATCGGCCCCATTGATGATTAAAAGGGTCTGTATCGACTACAACCCCATCTTTTTGGGGTTTTTTTTTGAAGGAGAAAATGACAACAGGCATTCAGAACAAATTGAGAGATGATATTCGAAACGTCGCCATTATCGCCCACGTGGACCATGGGAAGACGACCCTGGTCGATAAAATGCTCCGGCAGGGAGGGGCGTTTAAATCCCATGAAGGGATGGTGGAGCGGGTGATGGATTCCAACGACCTGGAGCGGGAGCGGGGGATCACCATTCTCGCCAAGAACACGTCGGTTCATTATCATCAATACAAGATCAACATCGTCGACACGCCGGGCCACGCCGATTTTTCGGGGGAGGTGGAGCGGACGCTCAAGATGGTCGACGCGGTCCTTCTCCTGGTCGACGCGTTTGAAGGGACGATGCCGCAGACGAAGTTCGTTCTCAAGAAAGCGCTGGAGCTTCGACTGACCCCGATCGTCGTCATCAACAAAATCGACCGGACCGACGCCCGGCCCAAAGAGGTAGTCGATCAGGTGATCGGCCTTTTTCTGGAGCTGGAAGCCGAAGACGATCAGCTCGATTTTCCGATCGTCTACGCGTCGGCCAAGGCGGGGTTCGCCAAGCTCCAGTTGGAAGACCCCTCGACCGATCTCGCCCCTCTTTTCGAGACGATCATTTCGAAGGCCCCCCCTCCTCCGGGAGACGACGCCGCGCCGCTTCAGATGTTGATCACCTCGCTTGAATACGACAATTTTATCGGCCGGGTTTCGCTCGGCCGGATCTCCCGCGGAAAAATCCGCGTCGGGGAGACCCTTGCGTTGGTTCGAAGGGGAGGAGAGGTGGTTAAGGGAAAGGTCACCCGGTTGATCGGATATGAGGGGTTAAAAAAAGTAGAGCTGACCGAAGCGAGGGCGGGAGAAATCGTCGGCGTCGCCGGGTTCGAAGAGTCGCAGATCGGAGAGACCCTCTCCGACCTCAATCTCCCCGAAGCCCTTCCGGCCATTTCCATCGGCGAGCCGACCATTACGATGAACTTCATGGTCAACACCTCCCCCTTCGCCGGAAGAGAGGGGAAATTCGTCACGAGCCGCAATTTGCGGGAGCGGCTCTTCAAAGAGCTTCGATCGAATGTCGCGCTGAAGGTGGAAGAGACCGACAACACCGACATCTTCAAGGTTTCGGGCCGCGGCGAGCTTCACCTTTCTATTTTAATCGAAACGATGCGGCGGGAAGGGTACGAGTTCGCCGTCTCGAGGCCGGCCGTCATTTTCAAGGAGATCGACGGCAAGCTCTACGAGCCGATCGAGCGCCTCTGGCTCGACGTGGAAGAGGCCTATATCGGGACCGTCATGGAAGGGCTCGGCCGAAGACGGGGCGACCTGCAGAGCATGGGGAACGCCCAGAGCGGCCATTCACGGCTGGAGTTTGAAGTCCCTTCCCGCGGTTTGATCGGTTACCGCTCCGAGTTTTTGACCGCGACGCGGGGGACGGGGGTCATGAACTACACCTTCGCATCTTATCAGCCGTTCAAGGGAGAGATTCCTTCACGGACGAAGGGGGCGCTCATCTCGATGGAAACCGGCGAAGCGGTCGCGTTCGCCTTAAACCATGTCCAGGAGCGGGGGGTCTTATTTGTCTCCCCCGGCGAGAAGGTTTATGAGGGGATGGTCATCGGGGTCCATTCGCGCGACAATGACCTGGTCGTCAACGGCTCCAAGAAAAAGCATTTGACCAATTTCCGCTCCTCCACCGCCGAAGAAGCGCTTGTATTAACGCCGCCGCGGCGAATGAGCCTGGAAGACGCCATCGCCTTCCTCGCGGACGATGAATTGCTGGAGGTCACCCCCCAGTCGATTCGACTGCGCAAAAAAATCTTGACCGAGATGGAGAGAAAGAGATCGTCGAAAAAGTAACCGGTAAAAATAGAAAGGCGCGTTATTTTTAGTTTGACAAGGATTCAGTCGGTATTATATCATCAAAAAATAGTCTATTTACGCGCTTCATCGCGTTTCAGTGTTCCGGTAGATCGCCTGATATTATCCATATAACAAGGAGTTCGGATGAAACAGACAAAAGAGCCCGCCTACCGAGTTCTGACCGGCCCTGAAGGGCTGCTTCCCCCCGCCGCCGCCATCATGGGCATCCGACTTCCCGAAGAAGGGGAGGGGTTGGTGGAGGGGAGAATCGTCGAGGAAGAGAAGGCGATGGAGGCGGCCGCGATTGCGATGTTGACCCGAAAGAATCCGACCCTCTTCCCGGGGCCCTTGATGATTTGGGGATGGAATGAGCATACGCGGGAGAAGGCGAAGCCCTTTTTCGATGTCGCCCATGAGATTCCCGGCGTCCGGATCATCCCGATGCCGGACTACCGTCCCATTTATCCAAAAATCGACCCCGAAGCGGTCATCAATCCTTGTCATCCGAACTTGACGATCTGGCATAACAAGATCGAAGCGTGCGTTTTTATCGGCGTTCACTGTCACTTTGCGAACATCACCCTGAAAATGATCCGGGCCGGCACAAATTGCTACACCATCGCCCTTTGCGCGGAGGCGGGCCATGAAGATGCGATGGCCTCCGTTCCCCATTTCAACGCGGAAAAACTGCAAAAGTTCGCCGAAACTTTAAGACGCGTCAAAAAGAACGGCGTCAAACCGCTGTACGAGGGAAAGGGGATCATCCCGTCCGGTTGGGCTCAAATCGCCGGTTTAACCGGGGCGGATATCACCAAACCGGAAGAAGAAATGGTTGAAGCGGGGGTCCAGAGCGAGTTTGCGCACGACCTGGAGCGGGGCCTGGATGAAAATGAGGAATAACGACAGTAGCGTATGGGCGGGTTTGAATCCCGCTCCTGCTGAGGAGGCGTCTGAAAATGAGTGAAGGAGTCGAAGAAGAGGTGAAAACAAATCCCCAGGGGGACGTGATCACGGCGGCCCCCAAGGCCCCGAAAGAGGAGGCCAAAAAAGGGGCGGCCGCTCAGCGGGTGGTCGATCCGGACTATCTGTTCCTGCAAGCCCCCCGGGAAAAGACCTTTATTACGGGGAGCGAGGCGGCGAAGGAGGCGATTCGCCGCGCCAATGTCGATGTCGCCATTTCGTATCCGATTACCCCTCAGAGCGAAACAATGCAGCAGGTCGGCTATCTCTACGCGGAGGGGTATCTTAAAGACTACTATCGCGGCGAGGAAGAGTATGGGGTGATGTCGGCCATCGCCGGCGCGTCCCGATCGGGGGTCCGTTGCCTCTCTGCGACGGCCGGTCCGGGTCTGATGCGGGGTCTGGAGGTGATCTCCTCCTGGCCGGGAGGGCGTCTGCCGTGCGTCTTGTTGATCATGTGCCGGGTCATTAACGCCCCCTTGGCCATTCAGCCCGACAACGTCGAACTTTCTTATATGCTCAACACCGGTTGTCTCCTTTTCCACGCGGAAAACCAGCAAGACTTCTATGATTATGCCTTGCAGGCGTTTATGATCGGCGAAAAACCGGAGGTCACCCTTCCGGTGGCGGTCGCCGTAGACGGCTTTTTCGTCACCCACGCGCGTGGGTGGGTGTCGTTGCCGGCGGCCGATATCAAACTGCCGCCGCGCGATTGCTATCACGAGGCGGTTCCGATGATGGACAATGAAAACCCGCCGATCCGGATTTCGCGCGACGCCCCGATTCAAAAATCGAATTTTATCTCCTACCAGATGCACGCCTCCTGGCAGCAGGAGATCTGGGCGGCGCAGGATCGCTCCCGCAAATGGATCGACCGGTGGTTCGGCGGATTGATCGAGGTGGTCAACCCCAAGGCGAAGATCATGATTGTCGCCTCCGGTTCCGCGGTCTCCCAATCGCGCGAGGCGGTCCGGCAGGCCGCGGAGCAGGGGGTGGAAGTCGGCCTGGTGAAGATCAAGTCGCTCCGTCCTTTCCCGACCCGGGAGCTGATCGAAGCGACCGATCACGCCGAGAAGATCCTCGTGCCCGAGTTTAACTATGTCGGATGGTTGGCCAAAGAGGTGAAGTCGACGATCGGTCGGAATGAGCGGGTGATTTCCGGTCCACGAGTCTTCGGCGGGATGTCGATGCCGACGGAGCTGATTTTAGAATATATATTCGGTTCTAAACAATATTAAGGAGGTTTCCGGCTATGTCATTAGAGACGGTTCGCGTTTCTCCCGGATTTCAGAAGTTTTTGCCGAAAGAGTACCAGGACCTCGTCGAGAACAGCCAGTTCACCAAAGAGCGCAAGGTTTCGGAGATGGGCTCATTCAAAGAGCTCATCGAAGAGCATCCGATGTGCGCCGGCTGCGCCATGACCCTCTTCATCCGAACGATGATCCTCGCGCTTCCCAACCCTGAAAATTCGGTCATGATCGGCACCGCGGGATGCGGGCGCCTGGTTTTGACGCAGGCGGCGATTCCGTTCATTTATGGAAACTATGGAGACACCAACGCGGTCGCGAGCGGATTGAAGCGGGGCCTTTCGGTTCGATTTAAGGACAAACCGAAGGATGTGATCGTGGCGGCGGGCGACGGCGGATTGGCCGACATCGGCTTTTCGGCGGTGATGCATTCCTGGTTCAGAAAAGAGAAATTCACCACCGTCATGTTGGACAACGAGGTCTACGGGAATACCGGCGGGCAGGAGAGCGGGATGACCCAAAAGGGGATGGTCCTGAAGATGGCGCCGAACGGGAAGAAGTTCGAGAAGATGGACATGATCGGTCTGGCGAAAACGGCCGGGGTCGCCTATATCGCCCGGGTGGTTCCGACCAATCCGACCCGCGTGGCCAGCGTCATTCGGAAGGCGGTTCTGATCGCGCGGGAGGTCGGCCCGACGTATGTCCAAGCGTATACCTCTTGCAATATCGAATATGCGATTCCGACGCCGAAAGTGATGGATGACGCCCGAGAGGTCGAAAAGGATCGATATGGCTTCATGGAATATATGACCGATGACGCCAAAGGCTATTGGGAAAGAATCGAAGCGGAGCGGCGCAAGTTGAA